>CAZKOI010000008.1:0-31172 GCA_964554315.1 uncultured Enterobacterales bacterium
CAAGAATTTAAAACAATCGCCCCCCACCCCACAGCCGAAGCAGTGGAAGAGATTTTTGCTCGGCACCACATTAAAGCTGCCCGTCTTCTCTTGGTGGAAGGGGCACAGCCCCACCATGCTCCCGCCCTTCCGCTTGAGCGAGACCGACTGACCGATAAGCTGGACAAGGTCCACTCGGTCCCGAATGGCCTCGATGACGTCGCGATCGACGGCCACCCGCGCCTACCCCACCGCAGGCTGGGCTGCAGGAAGCCCGACATCGATAGGGGTATCCTCTGAGACTCGTCGAACCTTCGCACCCAGCGTCTCCAGCTTGGCGACCAATCGCTCGTATCCACGGTCGAGGTGGTACAGACGCAGCATCTCGGTTGTCCCTCGTGCGGCGAGGCCGGCCAAGACCAGGCTGGCGCTTGCTCGGAGGTCGGTCGCCATCACCGTTGCGCCGGTGAGGTCGTGTCCCCCGACAACAGTGGCCGAGTTTCCGCTGAGCTGGATGTTAGCGCCCATTCTTGAGAGCTCGGCCACATGCATGAAGCGATTCTCGAAGATGTTCTCCTCCACGACGGAGGACCCTGTGGCCTGGGTCATGAGGGCGACCCACTGCGCCTGCATGTCCGTCGGAAAGCCGGGGTGAGGCTGAGTAGAAATGTCAACGCTTCGGAGCGCTCCGGACCGAGCTACACGGACCCGATCACCCTCAACGAGGACCTCACAACCTGCGGCCTCGAGTGCCTCAAAGACCACCCCCATCGCCTCAACGGGAGTCCCTGTGGTGGTTACATCGCCGCGCGTAATGGCGCCTGCCAGCATGTAGGTCCCGGCCTCGATTCGATCGCCCATGATGCGGTAAGGCCTCCGCGCCGGCCGCAATGCGGGAACGCCGTCGATCTCGATGGTGTCCGTCCCATCGCCCTTGATCCGCGCCCCCATGGAGCGCAGGAAATTGGCCAAGTCCACGATCTCTGGCTCTGCCGCAGCGTTGCGAATCACGCTGACGCCCTCAGCCAAAACAGCGGCCATCATGATGTTCTCGGTCCCGGTGACGGTGGGAACGTCGAGCACGATCTCTGCGCCAACCAAGCGCTCAACGGATCCGTGCACGTAGCCCCCTTCAAGCTCAAACTTGCAGCCGAGTGCTTCGAGCCCCTTGAGGTGCTGATCGATGGGCCTCACGCCGATAGCGCAGCCACCGGGCAGAGAGACATGGGCCGACCCACATCGCGCCAGGAGCGGTCCGAGAACCAAAACGCTTGCCCGCATCTTTCGAACCACATCGTACGGCGCCTCCGAGAATGCGATTCGAGACGTGTCCAGCCGAACCTGGTTCGGGCGTCCACCGATGCCAACGAGCGAGGGGCAGCCAATCCGACCCAACAGGGACAACATGAAGCTGACATCAACAAGCTCGGGCACGTTGTGAAGCACGTGCTCCCCTGGAGCGAGCAATGTGGCGACCAATATTGGGAGTGCGGCGTTCTTTGCTCCGCTGACTGGAACAACGCCCTCCAGGGGCGCACCGCCTTCGATGACCAATTTATCCATGACGCACCTTCGGGACCGGGGGTGTCACGCTGACTCCGGGAGGAGCCGACGGATCCCGCAAACAAGCGGGGGGTGGAGAGAAAAGAGGACAGGACGGCACGGACCGCCGGGATGGGAATTCCTTATGGCAGGGCCGTCTCCGGAGCAACACGACAGCTCAGTTGCTAGGCACGACAGGCCTCGGTCGCGATACGATGGGACCGTGAACCCACACAGACCCAGCGAAAGCCCGCCTTCTGGTCGCGACCTGAGGGGCCGCCATCTGCCTGGCGAGGATCTTGCCCGCGCGGATCTGCGGCTGGCGAACCTGATCTCGGCCAACCTCTCTGGTGCCCGACTTGTGGGCGCTACCCTCACGCGTGCAAAGATCCATGATGGTCGGCTACGCTTCGCCGACCTCGACTCGGCCGACCTTAGCGGTGTGCACGGGCGGGATGTTGATATGGAGGGGGCCTCCCTTCGAGGGGCCAATCTCAGTCAAGCCGACCTTCGAGGCGCGATCCTGCTCGAAGCGGACCTCTCAGGTGCCGATCTTTCGGGCGCGAACTTCACCGGCGCTGACCTTCGAGGAGCGAACCTCACGGACGCTCGTCTCGACCGCGCCGTGTTTAATCGAGCGGACCTTGCCGGCGCACAACTGAGTCTACGGAGTGCAGACGGACTGCACGCCAGAGGTGCCCGCCTAGGGGGGAGCAGCGGCGATCTTGTGGCGGCGCTGCAGGCGGCGGGCGCATTGTCACGGCCACCACTCGGGGTGGGACTCTGGACAGCCCTCTTCGTGCGATGGACGTTCAACGTTGCGTCGAGGATATGGCAGATTCTGAGACCGCGGCTCGCGCCGATCGTTGCGATCATGGACCCGCTGTATCGGCTGGCGCAGTCGAAGATCCCACGTCTCGGGAAGAGCCTTCGAAATCTCCCCGCCCGAATCCTTGAGCAAACTCGGAGCGTCGCCGCCAGGATTGTCCGAGGCCTGCGCCAAAGCGGTTCGCTCGCAGGGCGAGTTCGAGCCGAGGCCCAAGAACGCCTCCGGCAGGCGGCCAGCGAACGGCAAGAGCGAGCGCGTCGCCGAGAGGAGCACCTCCAAGCGCAGCGACAAGCGAAGGCCGCCCGAGTGCAGGAGCAAATGCCGGGCGGACCCGGCGCAGACCTGACTGGGCGGGACTTTCGCGGCGCTCGCCTGGCCCTGGTCCTGTGGTCTGACGCAAAGCTCTCTGGCGCCAACCTCAAAGCCTCCCTTCTCGACAAAGCCGACCTGCGAAGCGCTGATCTCACAGAGACCAATCTCGTTGGCGCACGCCTCCGAGCGGCAGACCTTCGGGGCGCTCGGTTGACGCGAGCCGACTGCGAAGGCGCCCGTCTGCGAGACGCCTTGATGCGGAACGCCAAGGCCGACGCGGCGAGCCTCATCGACGCAGACCTTCGTGGTGCAGACCTACGAGGCGCTGATCTGACGGGCGCTCGTCTCATCGGTGCCGATCTTCGCGGTGCTCAGCTGAGCGGCGCAACGCTCGCTCATGCCGACCTCACGGGTGCACGTCTACCTGACGTCGACCTCATCGACGTGAATCTCGACAGTGCGTGCTTCAACCAAGCGGACGTGGCCGGTGTTCAGTGGGCTCCGTCATCGGCGGTCGGAACCACGATGTCGGGGGCGCTTGGACTCAGTGCTCGGGAGCGTGAGCAGCTTCGACAGCTCGGCGCCGCGGTCGACGACATTCACCTCGATCGTCTGCTCGGACGTCTCGACGCCCGCCCGGTTCAGTTTGGACTGGGCATGTTCGCGCTGGGCATGGTCACGCTTCTGGGCGCAAGATTTCTCGGGTCCGAAGTCATCAACCCCGCGCAGATTGAGGTAAACGCTCAGGCGCTCCGCTCGAGCGATCCCCTCGCTGCATCCGAGAAGTACGTCGAGCTTGCAGGTCTCTCTCGTCGCGTGGAGGACCGGGTCGGATATCTGGTCGAGGCCGCACTGCTCTCGGCATCAGCGGGAGACACACGCGCAGCAGAGACGTACCTAGAGGAGGCCCTGGACGCGGCCGAACCAACGCCCGCTCTGGCCTCAGAGACCCGGCTCAGGCTAGCGAACTTCTTTTACGACAACCTCCGCTGGACCGAGGCACTCGAGGCCGTCGAACCTCTGGTGAGCGAGGTCGACCAACCCACTGAGCAGCGCGCACGCGCGATCGTGGTGTATGACAAGACGCGTGATGCGCTCGGACTGACGGACTCGAGCCTGCGAGACCAAGCCTTCTCAAGCCTCGGCGACCTCCCCGAGACTCAGGCCGATCTCCACATTGCGCTGGCAGAGCTGTACACCAACGACGGCGACACCTCGCGAGCTCTGCAGGAGATCGATGCGGCCGACGGACTCGACATTGCGCCAGACCTTGCGATCCGCGTCCTGGAAGCAAGGGCTCGTCTGCTGGACAGAACGGGAGACATAAAGGGGGCCATCGGCATCTGGGAGCAGGTGATGGAGGCGTCGGGTGAAGGAAGCATCTCCGCTCAGGCCGCACCACTGGCCATCGCCGACCTTCACCTTCGGGCCGGCCGGCCTCAAGAAGCCGAAGCCTACCTCGCCCAGATCCTTGGGCCTGATACTGACGAGCGGATTCGAGGCCGAGGCCTCCTCATTAGCGCGAGGGTCTCGGAAACTCGGGGAGACATCGGTCAAGCTCTTGTCGCCTACCGTAGTGTGCTTGCAATCGCCGAACTCGACGCTGAGACCCTCGATGAGGCTCGAATCGCGATGGCCGGACTTGTCCTCTCCGAGCAGGACTCTGAGGCTGCTCAGTCAATCTTGAGAGAGCTCTCTCCAGACGCCGTGTCCGAGGTGATGGCGCAGGCCAAGCTCGGCGATGCGAGACGACTCCTTGATGAAGGGTCAGCGGCTGAAGCCCACCCCATCTTCGAGGAACTCGCCGCACGCGAGGCGCTCCCCAGGAACGTCAGTCGAGCGGCACGGGCCGGCCTTGGCGAAGCCCTCGCACAGATGGGTGAACTTCGTGACGCCCTCGACATCTGGCGCGAACTCTTGGCCGAGCCGGGCTCCCGCCAAGATCGACTTCAGCTTGAGTTGTTGGTGGCGAACGGGCTACTGCAAGGCGGCCGCCGAAAGGAAGCATCCACGGCCTTCCGTTCTCTCTCCGACTCCGACAATGCGGAGGCGAGAGTCCAAGGCCTCCTCGGCTTGGCCGAGGTCGCACGCGCTTCTTCCGAGCAGGAGCGAGCCAAGAGCTTCTACCGGCAGGTGGCCGACCTCGACATCGATCCGGTCTGGACCGTCAGAGCGCTCGCCGAACTGACCGACATGGCCGCAGAGCTGGGTGACACACCGGCCGTCGTCACACTGACGCGCGAGCTCTTAGGCGCCCTACCTCCGGGCCACGTCGCCGCACCAGAGTATCGCCTCAACCTCATCGCAGCGCTGCTTCAGACGGGCGCACTGGACGAAGCACGTGGCCTGTGCCAGTTGGCGCTCGATGCCTCGCCAAACGCTCTTGCTCGTCAAGCCGCTTTGGTGGCCTGCTCGGAAGTTGAGGAGCGCGCGGGCCGCTATGAGACTGCGTTCGATGGCTATGCGGCCGTGCTTGACATGACCGCGCCGCAGGACGTCCTCACGGATGCGGCCCTTGGCCTAGGTCGATGCGCCTTCGGCCTGAATGAGCCTAGCCTTTTGATTGAGCCTGCGAAGCGTACTCTTGCGCTCACGGAATCGCCCGCTCTTCGTCTGCCGCTGCTGACCCTCTTGATTCGCGCCCACGATGCCCTCGGGCAAGCCACCGAGCTCGCATCAGCGACCGCCGAACGGAACGCTATTGCCGAGGCGATTCCAGAGATTGCATGGGCGAGCTACATCGAGGCTGCCGGGCAGGCACGCTCAGCAGGTGACCCTGACCAAGCTGCAGCGCTGCTTCTCCGAGCCCTCGACCTTCCCATCTCTCCCGAGCAGCGGTCCATCGTGACCATCGAGCTGGGAATGGCCCTCATCGACGCTGGAGATTTGGTCGGTGCCCGAGAGCGTTTGAGCCAGGTCCATACAACCGCCGATAATCGGTCATCTGAGCAGTTCTACAGCGCCATGGGCCTGGCCGAAGTCGAGCGCCGCCTCGGCGAGCCGAGACTGGCCTTGGAGTGGCTCGAAGGTCTGACTCCGCCCGACGACGAAGAAGAACATGCCTGGATGGTGGCACGAGCAACCGCGTTGGTCGACGCGGGGGATGAGCGCGCACAAGACGTGTGGGCCGAGCTGGCAGAGAAGACGTCGGCGACATCGGACGCACGCTACACGGCGCTGAAGGGACAAGCAGATGCCCTCCTCTCGGAGGATAAGGCCGAGGAGGCTTTGAAGTTGTTCATCGAAGCCAGAGCCATCGCGAGTGAAGACTGGCAGTCGGGTTGGGCGGGCATCGGACAAGCTGCGGCGCAAGCCGAGTTGGGCGAACTCGATGCAAGCATCACCCTCCTCGACGAGCTGCTCAACCACGCCGATCCGGAAGTTCGTATGGAAGCGATGCTTCGACGCTCGAGCCTCGCCGCCGACTCTGAAGACTGGCAGGGAGCACTACGGGCACTCAATCCGCGGGCAGCAATCGACCTTGGCCCCGCTTGGGACGCAAGCGTGACTCAGGCCCGTACCCGAGCGCTGATGGGCGCCGGTGATGGCGACGGCGCTCGGGCGGCTTGGCGGGCACTCGCTGCACGATGGCCAACCGAAGAAGAGGCTGTCCTCCCAGCGTGGCTTGCCCTCGCGCAGATTGCCATGGACATCGGAGACACCGCCGATGCACACCACTGGGCGCGAAAAGCCTTCAAGGAGGCCCAAGACCCGGGCTACGCCAGGCAAGCCCGCGACCTCGTGCAGGCGCTCGGGCAGTGAGCCAACGGATTTAGAGCCCTTGCTCATGGCAATAATTCTTGCAAAGCCGACTGGTTCCGAACACGATACAGAACCGGCACGACCGTGAGGAGATCATGAGAACCACCCTGAGCCCACTTGTTTTGTTCCTTGTCCTTGGCTGCGAAAAGAAGATCGTCAAGGAAGCACCCGACGGCGGCGCCGCAGACGATACGGCCAGCGATCCTCTCCTCAACAACGAGGAGTCCGTCTGGGACGACAACCGGCACGCAACCTCAGTCAACTTCATGAGCGCGTACTCTACTGGCACCGACCTGTACGTGGTCACCACAGAGGGGCAGACCTGGCACTACGACGGCTTGGACTGGTCCAACATCGCCACCACCGTAGACGAGGTCGACCTCACCGGAATCTGGGGCGCGGGCTCCGGCGCCACGCTCAAGATGTTCGCCGTCGGCCACGAGGGGCAAATCCTCGAGTGGGAGCTGGACAAGTGGACCTACACGGACGTGGGTAGCGCGGCATTCACGGCGATTGACGGCGCATCGGCTTCTGACCTCATCGCCGTAGGTGGAGCCGGTGCGTGGACGAATCGCTCGGGCGACTGGGAGGCAATGACCAACGCTCAGCACAAGTTCAACGACGTCTGGTACGACGGCACGTTTGCCTTGGCCGTCGGCGACGAAGGAAGCCTCGGCTGGTACGGGCTGGACGAGGCCGATTTTGACAATCCTGAGGTTGAGAACGGGTGGATCTTCGACGATGTTCCTGACGTGGGTGCCCACCTCTACGGGGTTGACGCCACCGACCTCAACAACATCTGGGTTGCCGGGCAGTCCGGTACCCTGCTCTTCTGGAACGGGGTCACCTGGCGCTCGATCGACGTCGGTACCCAGAACAACCTCTGGTCGGTGTGGACACCGTCCCCCGGTGTTGCCTACACAGTCGGCCAGAACGGCGTGGCATACCGCATTGAGGGCACCGAAGTCACGAAGCTCCCAACCGGTATTCCCAACGTGCTCTACAACGTCACGGGGACCACCGAAGCCAACGTATGGGCGACCGGCGCCAGAGGCGTGGCGCTGCAATATCCCGCTGAGTAGGCCGCGCGCCTATCGTCTGCGGAGCGCTCAGCTCGGCTACCTCTATACTACTCCCCATGCCCGCGATGCCCGGCGGCATCTCAGCGACGCGCTGAGGTGCGCCTCGGCACGGAATGGACTGAGGGCTCCACTCGGGCCGTCGAACGATCGTTGGGGCTCCCCGAGCCCCCCCATCGGTCGCTTCGAGCGTGGGCCGCCTGGCGCTGTGTTGGCCTTCAATCGCAAAACAAAAGGGCCCGCGATGCTCTCGCACCGCGGGCCCCGTCATCACGAGACGTCTAGACTAGCCGCCGAAGCCGTAGCCGTAGAAGTCATTGGACTTGTAGTAGCCGGTCACTGGAGTGGCAGAGTCGCCTGAACCTTCGACGCTCACGAGGTATCCCTCTTCATCCGACACAAGGCCGTTCTCAGCGTCAACCTCGTAGACGAAGTTGTAGTTGAAGGCGTTGAGCAGCAGGTCGCCAGTCAGGTCCTCTTGAAGCCATCCGATGTGCACGTTGCCCGCCCACTCGTCAGCGTAGGAGTCACCCACAGCGCCCGCCAGCTCATCCTCAAAGTCAGCGTCTGTCATCGGGCCGTAGCCGAAGCCGAGGTTCATGCTGGCTGCAATCTCCTCTGCTGACCCTGCACCGAAGAAGAAGGCCGCCGCATCACAGGCATCGCCGATTGTCTCCCACTCAATGGCGGAGGGGTCGTAGGTGAAGAACATGTTGTCCCAGCCGGCCCAGCCAGAAGGCTCAGAAACCGTCATCGCACTGGTCACATCACCCGTGATGATGCAGACGAACTCCGGACCGCCAACCGTGTAGTAGCGCTCGTCAGTCAGCCAGATATCGATCGTGTGGCCGACATCAACAATCGCGCCGTCTGCGTCTTCGGAAGAACCCACGACAGGCTCGCCGTCGCGGAACACGCCCGACCAGGTGAAGGAGAGACGGCTGATGTCCGCATCAGCGTCGGCATCGGCATCGGCGTCAGCATCGGAGTCGGCATCAGCATCAGCATCAGCATCAGCGTCACTGTCCGCGTCCGCGTCCGCGTCGCCGCCATCAGAGCTTGTCTCGCAAGTTCCAGCGGTCATGAGGTCGTCGAGCGCCGTTGCGCACACGTCCTGAGCCTCAGTGTCGCCCTTCGCGTCTGCGGCGTAGCTCTCAAGCTCATCGCACTGTGCCGACACGGCGTCTACCGGGCATGCGCAGACGTAAGCTGCGTAGTCATCGCACGCTCCGCCTTCTTCCTTAACATCGCAGCCGGCGCCCAAAAGAGCGGCCGTCACCAAAAAAGATCCGTATCCCTTGTTCATGATTCATTCCTCTGAAAGTGGGGAAGTTCTAAGTGTGCATCTGCCCACCGCGGCCCGCACCTTAGTTAGAACGAACGCGACCCGCAACACTTCTTGGGGCTTGCAGGACGGATAATTGACGATCGCTGATCGGATAAGAGGCGATCGCTAGCTCCAGAGCAGGTCCCATGAGCCGCCCGTCAGGGGCACAACGACCTCTGCTGTAAACCGCTGAACAAGGGCCACCACGTCATCCAAGTTGGCCTGGGCAAGGACCACGAACACGAGGATCGCAAGGCCCAAGACTCCGGTGAGCCGTACGCTGAGGTGGATAGAGGTGGGCATCAGATGTCGAACTTCACACCCTGCGCTAGCGGCAGGTCGGTGCTCCAGTTCAGCGTGCAGGTTTGCCTCCGCATGTAGGCCTTCCAAGCATCGGAGCCTGCCTCACGGCCCCCACCCGTCTCCTTCTCGCCGCCGAATGCGCCCCCAATCTCTGCGCCCGATGTGCCAATGTTGACGTTAGCGATGCCACAGTCCGAGCCATGGTGAGCCAAGAATCGCTCCGCTTTTCTGAAGCTGTCGGTGAAGATCGCGCTCGAGAGCCCCTGCGGAACATCGTTCTGCCACTGGATGGCGTCTTCAATGTCGTCGTACTCAAAGACATAGAGAATGGGCACAAACAGCTCGTGCTGAACGATGGCCATGTCTGGGCGACCACGAACCACCGTGGGGGTCACATAGCTGCCGGGCCGATCGAGGACTGTTCCCCCACAGAGAATCTCGCCTCCCTCCGCCTTGATGTCTTCGAGCCCCTTACAGTACATCGCCACTGCATCGTCATCGATCAGCGGACCCATGAGTGTGCTGGAGTCCATCGGGTCACCAATCGGTACCTGCTTGTACGCGGCCACCAGCCGGTTCGTAAACTCCGAGGCGATGGACCGGTGGAGAAAGAGGCGTCGGGTCGATGTGCACCGCTGGCCAGCTGTGCCCACCGCCCCAAACGCGACGCCCCGGATTGCAAGGTCGAGGTCGGCGTCGGGCTCGACAATGATGGCGTTGTTGCCACCAAGCTCGAGGAGGCAGCGTCCCAGACGACCTGCCACCACCTGGTTGACCCGCTTGCCCATTCGCGTCGAGCCCGTCGCGCTAATCAGCGGCAGGCGTTGGTCCGCAATCATGGTCTCGCCGACATCGCTATCTCCCCCGATGATCAGACCGAGCAGCCCAGAGAACCCGTGCTTGGCGAGCACTTGGTCGCACAGTCGATGGGTCGCGATAGCCGTCAACGGAGCCTTCAAGGATGGCTTCCAGATCACGGCGTCTCCCGCGACCAGTGCGACCATGGCGTTCCATGCCCAGACCGCGTTGGGGAAGTTGAAGGCTGTGATGCAGCCTACGACGCCGAGGGGATGCCACTGCTCGTACATCCGATGGCCTGCACGCTCCGAGTGCATGCTGAGGCCGAAGAGCTGCCTGGACATTCCGACCGCAAGGTCGGCCATGTCAATGCTCTCCTGCACCTCACCGAGTCCCTCGGAGAGAATCTTGCCCACTTCCAGCGTCACGAGTGCGCCCAGATCATCCTTGTGGTCGCGCATCGCATCGCCCATCTGGCGAACGATCTCACCGCGCTTAGGTGCCGGCAGCATCCTCCAGCGCTCGAAGGCAGACTGTGCAGCTTCAACGACCTTCTCGTACTCCGTCACACCGGCCAGTCGCACCGATGCGAGCGCCGCTCCGTTGCCCGGGCTGTATGAGGTCACCACCTCACCCGTTGACCCCTCGATGGGCTGGCCAGCCCATGCTCCAGGGTTGACGTCTTCAATTCCGAGTCGACGAAGGATATCTTGCATGTCCATTCCTCAAGAGATGGGCCCGAACCTTCCCGGTTCGGGCGCGGGGTGGGACCGCGGAGTAACCCGCCCGACGGCCAACACGCTATTCTGAAGGTGGAGGACGAATGCTTGGCTTACTGTTGTTGATGAACACGGCCCTGTGCCAAGAGGCCGTGAAGCTCGAAGTCGTCCACACTGTGCACGCACCCAAGACCCCCAAGCTTGTTGTCTTGCCCCAAGTCGATGCACGCTCAATCTCAGTCAGCCTCGAATGCTCTGGCGTGATGGCTACGATGCGGCGGTCGGCCCGTGCGGGTGATCGCCTCGAGCTCTCCATCCCGGTACCGCCGGGTGTTCACACCTGTCGGGGCGAACTCGAGGGCGAGTTCACCGACGACACCACAGGCGGCATGCCCCTCAGTTTTCAGGTCGCTGTCCAAGACCCCATCCAGATGCAGGTGACCATGGCTGACCTCGACCTCAGCGCAAGAACAGTGAGGGTCCATCTCAATCAGGCGATCGCACAGCTCGAAGTTGATGTCTTCGACACCGATGGCGCTCAAGTGGGTTCGGCTGCTGTCGGAAACATCAACCGCACTCCGGTCGAATTACAATGGAGCCAGGGTGACCAGGAGATCGTGAGGCTCGCCATCACGGCAACCGGAAACTCGGGCCTCTCCACCTCCCTCGACCTCTTTCCGTGGTCCTACAAAGTGCCGCACGACGAGGTCGTGTTTGACTCCGGCAGCGCCCAGATCAAGCCCTCGGAGTTCAAGAAGCTGGAGGCGGCAATGGCCCAGATAAATGCCGTCCTTGGAAAGTTCACCGCAGAGAAGATGGGTTTTGACGTCCCCCTCTCCCTCTACATCGCAGGTTACACCGACACCGTCGGGAACAAGGTCACTAACCGCACGCTCAGTGCTCAGCGGGCCAAGAGCCTCGCCCAGTGGTTTCGTCAGAACGGCTTCCAGCGGGACCTGCACTACCAAGGATTTGGAGAGAGTGTGCTCGCCATCATGACAGCGGACGAGGTCGACCAAGCCGCCAACCGGCGAGCGCTCTACATCATCGCCGCTGAGACGCCGCCCACCTCCGATGCGCTGCCAACAGCAAATTGGACCCGCCTAAGGTGAGCAGACGGCGAAGTCTCCGGGCGCAACGACATCCACACGTGGCGGGGAGCCGTCCAGATTCAGGGTGCACACATGAGGCGTCGTGTCGACCCCGCGGCCCGATGGGTCCGGGTGCGATGCGAAGACAAGGCGCCTTCCATCCGCCGACACGGGCGAGTGACTAACGGCGAACTGCTCGAAGTAATGGAGAAAGAATTTTTGGTCTAGGTTCGGATAAAAGGACGCAAGAGGCTCGATGTCTCCGCCCTCCACCGGAAGACGGGCCCACAGCATCTGCGCAGGTCCCCTCCCCCGAGTCACCACGACCAGCCCCGATGCGTCCGGCAGCCAGAAAAAAGCAACCAGGCGCTCAGAGGAAATTCGCTTGATCCTCGCCGTCTCCAGATCGACCACCCAAAGCCCCTGATAGGGTTGGTGATTTCCAGGGGGAGCCCCACTAAACGCGAGATATCGACCGCAGCCGGAGGCGACCACGGCGACGATTCCTTCAATGCCGGTCAGCCCTTCGATCCGCTGCCCGGCCCAGTCAGACACACACAGGACGCCATGCGTCTCGTCGCGACCCACGAAGACAGCTTGATTGCCGACAACGACAGGCGTACAGAAATTCCCTGGGGCCTTGCGGAAGATCTCATCGGGCTCCGCTCCCGTGACGTCTCTGAGAACCAGACGCGTCTCACCTGCGGAGCCGCTGTGGATGATCAGACGCTGCGCGTCTCGCGTCCAAGAGAAAAAGAGCGGAACGCCCTCCTCGACCACCCGATATCGCCCGAGGGCTCCCAGCTGACAGAGCCC
Organism: uncultured Enterobacterales bacterium; assembly: GCA_964554315.1. Classification (GTDB taxonomy): domain Bacteria; phylum Myxococcota_A; class UBA796; order UBA796; family UBA796; genus UBA796. Next base: position 12,558 of record CAZKOI010000008.1, read on the forward strand.
CAGCGAGAGGTGATCTTCATCCTGCGTAAGGACAGCCAGCTTGGTCGAGTCGGGTGACCACTGCGTGTAGATGGGAATCCCCTCATCGACCGCCACCAAGCGCTGCTCTTCGATTCCGTCGACCTCCATGGCGCTGAGCCAGACCGTGCCGTCGCCACCGGGACCCACTTGTGTCTGGAAGCACGACAGCCATCGACCGTCCGGAGACCAGCAGGGCCATGCACAGTGATCGCGAGACTCCGTCACCCCCCATGGAGATCGGGCACCAGGCCCCTCAGCGAACGTCATCTGCCGCGGATTCGTGCCTTCATCGGTCATCGTCCATATCTGGCGATCGCCCGCCACAAAGGCGAATCGGCCTACGGTCACAGCCCGAACCCAAACACCCGCGCAGCCACATAGGCCTGAATGGCGATGGCTACGACTGGAATCACCTTACCGGCCACTGGGGTGGGCTGGAGCCCAAGAATTCCGTCCCGGTCACGGTCAAGCTCATGCCCAAGTTCTTCCTTTAGCTCGATCGGTAGTCCGCTCTCGCGACTCCGGTATGCAAGGCCCATCGCTGTGTCGTGGTTGGCGCCGAACGAGGCCAGCGCAAGGCCCGTACCGAGCGCCGCCACAGCGGCAAGCCAGACGGGCCCCATGAAAAAGGCGTCGTAGATGGCTCGACCGAGCAACCCAACACCGGTGAGCAGCAGCGGAGCCCCAAGCCATCGCAAGCGGGCATGGAGTACTGCGCCAGAGACGTCACCATCCATGTTGACCCCAACCGGGGGGGGCCATGTCTGCAGCCACCATCACCAAACAAGCCATCCTGACATCCGCCTCTCGATCAAGCAGATGGTGCCACGGTCCACGTGCTTCGGCAAGCCGTATGCCCCATCTTCATGCTATCTCGTGGTAGAGGTCTTCATGTTCAGTTTTATTTGCCTTGCGCTCTCGCTCACTGCGGAGGCGACGACTCCCCAGGGCCTCATGGCCGATCTGCAGCGATGGTCGGCCACGCGAGCCGGCGGGACCGCCCCGAAGATCACGCTGAAACAGATAGAGCGCGCCTTCGAGGGTGAGGTGGTTGCTGGGGTCGAAGTGATCGAGCACGTCAAGGCGGGCAAGGGCTACGCTCTGGGCATATTCGATGTTCCGATTGAAACGCTGTGGAGTGGCATTTGTGATGAGGACCACCACGCGGGGACACTCCGAGTCGATCGGTCAGAGACCGTCGAAGGGACGCCCCGGGCCCACGGCCGAACGCTCTATCAGTACCTGGATGTTCCCGTCTTCTCGGACAGATGGTGGCTGGTCCAGATGAGCTTCAACACCCAGCTCTACGAGGCAAGCAACGGTCGGGCATGGGAGATGACATGGGTCGACCGGCAGGGCGACCAAGCGCTAAAGGCCCGGCTTGGTGACCCCTACACCGCTGAGGGTGTGGGCATAGCCTGGGCCAAGGGCGCTTGGTTTCTAGTCAAGCTAGACGACAATCGGACGTTCGTTGAGTACCACAGCTGGTCCAACCCCGGAGGCCGTGTGCCGGCGGGTCCCGCCACGCGATTTGCCAAGAGCGAAGTACGCGACAACCTGGTCTCGATGGTTCGATTCGCGCGAACCCATGGAGCGACCTGCAAGGGTCCGTTCTTTCTGCCCGACGGAACCCAACTGAGGGAGACAGGTCGCGCCTTCGCCAACCCTAAGATAGAGACTGCGCACAGGAGCAATCAGCCGTGGTCGGTGTCCTCATTGCAACCCAAGGGCCCATCGGAAAGGCCTTGCTCGAAACGGCTAACGACCTGCTGGGGGCCCAGAGCGTCGGTGCGTCATTCATTTCCCTTAGCGACCGCGACGATCAAACGGAGGCCCAAGAGCGGCTGATAGCGGCCGTCGACGCCGTCGGTACCGAGGAGGGTGTCTTGGTCTTGGTCGATATGTTCGGCAGCACGCCATCCACGATGGCCATGAGCCTCCTGGCCAGCCACAAGGTCGAGGTCTTGACCGGGGTAAACCTGGCGATGGTTCTCAAGGCGCTGATCTCACGACACAACACATCGCTGGCGGACCTCTCGGCAACCGTGCTCGCCTATGGACGGCGTAATGTGACCAGTTCGGCAACCTGGTTGAGCCCAGCAAACCAAAATGAGGGAAGAAACTGATGAGGCAATCTAGCGTCGCCATTACCGATGAACTCGGTCTGCACCTTCGCGCAGCGGCGCGACTGGTGGTCGTTGCTAACCGTTACCCGGCCCGAGTGACCCTCTCAGCGAACGGCAAGACGGTCGACGGGAAGAGCTTGCTCGGCATCACATCGCTGCTGGCACGTCACGGGACAGTGGTAACCGTGATGGCCACCGGCGAGGGCGAAGATGATGCCGTTGAGGCCCTAACGGCATTGATTCAGGGCGGTTTCAGGGCCTCAACCTAAAGTCTAAGCTTGCGTTGACCGGCCAGCCCGCGTAGAGGTATTCCTCACATATTCAATCCACGGAGACCCGAGCCGGTCCTAGGGAGCACAAGCCGATGCCCGCCAACTATCTGTTTACCTCTGAGTCCGTATCTGAGGGCCATCCCGACAAGATGTCGGACCAGATTTCCGACGCAATTCTCGATGCGCACCTGGCACAGGACCCCAACGCTCGCGTGGCTTGTGAGACGCTGACCAAGACCGGATTGGTCGTGGTGGCTGGAGAGATCACCTCATCGGCTACCGTTGACTACCCTTCATTGATTCGGAAGGTCGTGAATGAAATCGGGTACGACCACTCGGATAAAGGTTTCGATGGCAACACCTGCGGCATCCAAGTGGCGCTCGAACAGCAGAGCCCTGACATCTCACAAGGCGTGACGGAGGGGGAGGGTCTCCACGCAGAGCAGGGTGCGGGCGACCAAGGCATGATGTTCGGCTACGCCTGTGACGAAACCCCCGACCTGATGCCCATGAGCATCCAGTTTTCGCACGAGCTTCTGAGAAAATATGCCGAGCTGCGAAAGTCCGGTCAGATGGACTGGGCCCGACCCGACGCCAAGAGCCAGGTCACCGTTGAGTACGTTGACGGCCGGCCGGTTCGTGTCCACACCGTGGTCATGTCCGCCCAACACTCCGACGCCATCTCCCTCGACGAGATCCGCTCCCAGCTTGAGCACAACGTGATCCGATCGGTGATCCCCTCTGAGTTGATGGACGAAGACACCATCATCCACGTGAACCCTACAGGTCGCTTCGTGATCGGAGGCCCAATGGGAGATTGTGGACTCACCGGTCGCAAGATCATCGTGGACACCTATGGCGGACACGGCGCCCATGGCGGCGGCGCATTCTCGGGCAAGGACCCCTCCAAGGTCGACCGCTCTGCTGCCTATCTTGCCCGGTATGTTGCGAAGAACCTCGTCGCGGCCGGCGCAGCCAAGCGGGTCTTGGTTCAGTTGGCTTACGCCATCGGCGTCGCCGATCCGGTGAGCGTCATGGTCGACTCCTACGGCACTGGCGTGGTGAGCGACGAGAAGCTGGCCGAGTGCGCCCAGTCGGTGTTCCCCACCAAGCCCGCCGAGCTCATCGCTCACTTGGGCCTCAAGTCCCCCATCTTCCAGCAAACTGCCGCGTACGGCCACTTCGGGCGTCCTGAGTTTACCTGGGAGAAGACGGACAAGGTCGCCGAGGTGAAGGCACAGCTCGGGCTCTAACGCCGGCCGCACTTTCACCGAGAAGGGCCTTGGCGGTCATGGACTGCCGACGGCCCTTTGTCGCGTCCGGGGCCACGTTCGAAAGGGCGGGGGTGCTAGAGGCCGAACAGCGTCGCGTACGCCCAGCCAACAGGCACGGTAAACAGCAAGCTATCGACTCTGTCGAGCAAGCCGCCGTGGCCTGGCATGATGTTGCCGCTGTCTTTGATGCCACGCGCACGCTTAAACATCGACTCCACGAGGTCTCCGACCACACAGCTGACAGCGAGCAAAGCACCAAGAATGGCTGCGTGATGAGGCGGAATAAACGGGTCCAGCAATGCCCAGCCCGTCGCAACGGCAACCGTCAGACCGACCCCACCCCAGACGCCCGCCCAAGTCTTTTTGGGACTGATTCGCTCCAAGAGCTTTCGCTTTCCGAAAAATCGACCCGCGAAGTATGCACCGGTGTCCGTGACCCAGGTTGAGACCAGAATGAAGATCAGCCAGGTAAAGCCGTGTGGTTCAAATCCTCGAACCAGTCCGATGAAGGCGAGCGCCGCTGAGATGTAAGTGACAGAGACCGCCGTAACCGACCCCGCCAGCGCACCTTCCTCGGGGTCCTCGTGGGCAAACATGGACCAAGTCAATAGCGCGCCGGCACCTATGACCATGGCACCGACAACCAGCATCGGATCGCGGCCCCAAGAGATCATGCCGTAGATGGTCATACCGACTGCCGCCATGACGACCGAGGCACCTCGAGGACGCTCCGGACTGGCCACCGAGCCAAACTCATTCAGCATGATGAGCATGGCTGCAGCAACGAGCCACTTGGCACCGTCGACACCACCGAAGACAAGGACCGGGATCACAATCGCGAGTGCGACCACGCCGGAGATGATTCGTTGCAACATGGCTATTCCTTTGCGACCTGATCGTCTGTCTTACCAAAGCGTCGGCGCCGAGCGTTGAAGGCTATGAAGGCCTCCTCCAGTTCAGGCTCACGAAAGTCTGGCCAGTAAGTATCCGTGACGTAGATCTCCGTATATGCGAGCTGCCAGAGCAAAAAATTGGACAGCCTAAGCTCACCGGATGTCCGAATGAGAAGATCCGGGTCGGGCAAGCCCGCGGTATAGAGTCGGTCGGAGATGACGGACTCCGTGATTGCATCAGGGTCAATCCGACCTGCGACTGCATCTCGTGCGACCTGACGAACCGCGTCCACGACCTCTGCCCGAGAGCCATAGGACAGCGCCAGGTTCAGCGTCATACCCCCATTGCCCGAGCTATCGTTGACCAGCTTGTCCAGCGGCTTTCGTACGAAGAGCGGGAGACGCGACATCTGCCCAATGACACGCACACGAATGCCCTGTTCCATGAGCTCCTGACGTTCCTGGAGGACATATCGCTTGAGAAGCGCCATGAGCGCACTGACCTCTTCAGGTGGACGCTTCCAGTTCTCCGTCGAGAAGCTATACAACGTCAGCGCTTCAACTCCCCGCTTCCGGCACTCGCGCACCACCACACGAACGCTCTCTGCGCCTACCTCATGGCCATGCGACCGGGAAGCCCCCCGCCCCTTAGCCCATCGACCGTTGCCATCCATGATGATCGCAACGTGCCGTGGCACAGACGTCGTCATCAGACGTCGAGAACCTCTTTCTCTTTCTCCGCGGCGACATCGGATAGGAGTGTCATCACCGTATCCGTTGCCTTCTGAACCTGTTCGAGCAGCCGCTTGAGCTCATCCTCCGTGATCTCCTTGTCGTTCTCGAGGCCCTTGAAGATGTCATTGTAGTCTTTCCGCACGGCTCGCCCACGGATGCGCGCGTCTTCACACATCGTTCCGCACTTCTTCACGAGCTCTTGGCGACGCTCACCGGTGAGCGCTGGTACTGGAACGCGAATGATCTGGCCATCGTTGCTCGGGTTCAGCCCCAGGTTGGCGTTGGCGATCGCCTTCTCGATGTCTATCATGGTGGACTTGTCCCAAGCGTTGACCACCAGCATCCGTGCGTCAGGCGCCGTGATGGTCGCGAGCTGGTTCATCGGCATCGAAGAACCATAAGCCGCCACCGACACACTGATATTTTCAAGCAGCTGGGGCGTGGCCCGACCCGTACGGATGGTCGTGAGCTCCTTCTTCAGGTGCGCGACGACCTTGTCAAAGTCGTCGTTCATGGCTTCCAGGTATTCGTCCGTCATTTCAGCATTCCTCCTCGGCGCAGTGACTTAGGAGCATAGCCCCTCTGGAGGAAGCGCTCAATTCGCAGCCGCGTATACCCGCGTTCCGATCTCTTCTCCCCTCAAAACCCGGCATATGTTGCCGTCTTCACTGAGGTCAAAAACGACGATAGGAATCTCATTGTCCATGCACAGGCTGACTGCCGTGCTGTCCATGACCCTCAGTCCACGCTGCAGGACCTCCATGTAGGACACCGCATCAAACTTGACCGCATCGGCATGGACGGCGGGATCGCGATCGTAGACGCCATCAACCTTCGTCGCCTTGAGGATGACATCGGCGTCGATCTCCGCCGCTCGAAGGGCTGCTGCGGTATCGGTTGTGAAGTATGGGTTGCCTGTACCCCCAGCGAAGATGACGACCCGCCCCTTCTCGAGGTGACGGATTGCTCGGCGCCGAATGTAGGGCTCGCAGATCTCATTCACGGAGATAGCGCTCATGACTCGGGTGTACACACCCCTCGCCTCAAGCGCGTCTTGCAGTGCAAGTGCGTTGATCACCGTGGCCAGCATTCCCATGTAGTCGGCATGGGCACGATCCATTCCGCGAGATGCGCCAGCCAGCCCTCGAAAGATGTTGCCGCCACCTATGACGAGGGCAATCTGCACACCCGTCGCGTGCACGTCCTTGATCTCATCGGCAAAGCGACCGATGGTGTCAGGCTGGATACCCATGGCTTGCTCCCCGACGAGCATCTCGCCGGAGAGCTTGAGCATGACCCGCTTGTAGGGTTGGTCCGCCACGTGAAGTCCTACAGACCGGCCTGAGCTGCAACCTCAGCTGCAAAGTCATCCGAGCGCTTCTCGAGGCCCTCGCCAAGCACGTAGCGACTGAAGCGGCGGACCTTGATGTTCTCGCCAATGGTCGCGACCGTGTCTTGAACCATTTGCTCGACCGTCTTCTCGTCGTCCTTGACGAACTTTTGCTCGAGGAGACACACGTCCTGGAACCACTTGTTCATACGGCCCTCAACGATCTTCTCGGCGATGGCCTGTGGCTTGCCTTCCTCGATGGTACGAGCAAGCTGAACCGCACGCTCCTTCGAGACAGCGTCCTCAGGGACCTCATCGCGGCTGACGTACTCAGGGGCGGCTGCAGCAATGTGCATTGCGATGTCACGCACGAAGCCCTTGAAGTTGTCATTGAGCGCCACAAAGTCCGTCTCGCAGTTCACCTCGAGCAAGACACCAATCTTACCGTTGGCGTGGATGTAGGACTCAACGAGGCCCTCGGAGGCGATGCGACCCGCCTTCTTGGCGGCCGATGCGATGCCCTTAGCGCGGAGCCAGTCAAGCGCCGCCTCAAGGTCGCCGCCGTTCTCGGTGAGCGCCTTCTTGCAGTCGAGGATTCCAGCGCCTGAGCGCTCGCGAAGATTCTTAATTTCAGCCATGCTAGCCATGATTTTTCTCCTCGCCTTGCCGGCGGGTGATTTGTTTACTCTTCACCAGCTGCGTCTTCAGCCGCAGCCTCAACGGGCGCTTCCTCTGCATCTGCGGACGCAGCCTCGTCGGCAGCACCCCGGCGGTAGATCTCGACGTTCTCGAGGTCGCCACCACCCGTTGCCGCATCCTCAACGAACTGGCCACGTCCGGCCGCTTGGCCCTCGATGGTCGCGTCCGCGATGGCTTGGGTGAAGAGGTGGATGCTCTTGAGGGCGTCATCGTTACCCGGAATGACGTGGTCCACGTTGTCGGGATCGCAGTTGGTGTCGCAGAGCGCCACCACCGGAATTCCGAGCTTGTTGGCCTCGCGAACCGCAATGTGCTCGCGCTTGGGGTCGATGACGAACATGGCACCGGGAAGGCCCTTCATGTCCTTGATTCCGCCGAGCGAACGCTCCATCTTGGCAATCTTCCGAGTCAGGTCGAGGGCTTCCTTCTTGGTGAGGGAGTCGAACCGACCGTCGTCGCGGGCGCGCTCAAGCTTCACGAGGCTATCGATCGACTTTTGAACGGTCTTGAAGTTCGTCAGTGTGCCACCCAGCCAACGGTTGTTCACGTAGTACATGCCCGACCGAGTCGCCTGGTCGGCCACAATCTCCCGAGCCGCGCGCTTGGTACCGACAAAGAGCACGCTCTGACCGCGAGCCGCGGTGGCTTGGATAAAGCGAAGGGCGTCGTTGAGCTGGACCGCCGTCTTCTGGAGGTCGATGATGTGGACACCATTCTTCTCGCCGTAGATGTACGGCCGCATGCGGGGGTGCCACAAGCGCGTTTGGTGACCGAAGTGAACACCTGCCTCGAGCAGGTCACGTAGAGATACACTGGACATTTTGTCTCCAGATGCCCAGCCCACTGGCTGGGACTTTTCGGGTTGTTCGACCACCGGTGTTCGTCACCCACCCGCGCCTGCGGGCACCACCGGTGACGTACTATGTGTCCGGTGTGAGAGTCTTCACGAGGATTCGTGGAGCGCCACGCGCATTAATGCGGTCAGCGCGAGCGTGCAATGCGGTTTTAGCTCAAGCAGGTGCAGCCTCTGCCGTACCCCCGCAGCACTTCTTGAACTTCTGACCTGACCCACAAGGGCAAGGATCATTCCGACTCAATCCGAGTTGCTGCGCGAAGGCCCTCGCCTCCTCACCTGCACTGGGTCGCTGAGGTGCAGGTGCTGCCGGCGGTGCCGCTGGCGCTGGCGCTGGCTTGGCGGGGTTCACAGCACCGGATGCCACCATCTTGCGCGCCGCGCTCTTTGAGACCTCAGGCACTTCTTCATCTTCTGCCAGCTCCATCCGCAGCAGCTGGGAGACCACGGCTTCATCCCGAAGGGAGGTCATGAGCATGTACATGTTCGTTCCCTCCTTCTTGTACTCAAGGAGAGGGTTCCGCTGCCCGTAGCCACGAAGCCCGATGCCTTCGCGCAGGCGGTCCATCGCGAGCAGGTGGTCCTTCCAGAACTGATCCGTGTGCTGGAGCAGCAACATCCGCTCAATCTGACGGGTGGGCTCTTCTCCTAGCTCTTCTTCTTTCTTGAGGTAGGCCTCCGTCGCCAGATCCTGCAACATGCCCCTGATCTCGACCTCAGCCATGTCGCGAATCTCTTCATCCGAGACATCATCGAGCGCCACGCCGAACATCGCCGTGGTTCGCTCTCGAAGCTTCGCAACGTCCCACATCTCCGGGTGAAGGGACGCCGAGATGCACTCCGCCATGGCATCGTCCACGAGGCCACTCACCGACTCAAGAACCATCTCCCGAACGTTTTCGCCGGCCAGTGCCTTGCGACGCATGGCGTAAACAGCCCGGCGCTGAAGGTTCATGATGTCGTCATACTCAAGGAGGTTCTTCCGAATGTTGAAGTTATGGCCCTCCACCTTCTTTTGCGCGTTCTCGATCGAGCGCGTGATCCAGCGGTGCTCAATGGGCTCGTCATCCTCGAGCCCCATGCGCTCCATCCAACCAACAATCTTGTCGGAGCCAAAGATCCGAAGGAGGTCATCCTCAAGGCTCAGGAAGAACCGGCTCGAGCCGGCGTCGCCCTGACGACCTGCCCGGCCCCGAAGCTGATTGTCCACGCGACGCGACTCATGGCGCTCCGTTCCGATGATTCGAAGCCCTCCGAGTTCAAGGACCTGACGCTTCTCCTCGGCGACCTGCGCACCGATGCGCGCAGCCTCCACCTGAACAGCAGCATCATCGGCTTGTTCGCCGACCGCTTGGCGAGCGAGGAACTCCGGGTCACCGCCGAGCTTGATGTCCGTTCCGCGGCCGGCCATGTTGGTCGAGATGGTGACAGCCTTGAGTCGACCCGCCTCTGCGACAATGTCGGCTTCTCTGGCATGATTGCGCGCGTTGAGGACCTCATGCTCAATGCCCCGGTGGCGCAGCAGTCGCGAGACGATCTCTGACTTCTCCACGCTGACGGTACCCACGAGGACCGGCTGCCCGCGCTCATGGCACTCGGCGATGTCGTCCAACACAGCCATGTACTTCTCAGACTGCGTCTTGAACACGATGTCGTCCACATCGTCTCGGATGACCGGCACATTGGTCGGGACCACGGTCACATCAAGGTTGTAGATCTGCTGAAACTCCTCTTCCTCGGTCACCGCGGTACCCGTCATTCCGGCCAACTTGTTGTACATCCGGAAGTAGTTCTGGAAGGTGATTGACGCATACGTCTGACTCTCGGCCTCAACCTCAAGCTTCTCCTTCGCCTCAACCGCCTGATGGAGGCCATCCGACCAGCGGCGTCCTGACATCAAGCGCCCGGTGTGCTCATCGACGATGACCACTTTGCCACCTTGAACCACATAGTCCCGGTCGCGCTTGAAGATCGTGTGTGCACGCAGGGATTGGTTGATGTGGTGCAGAACCTCCATATTCTGAGCATCGTAGATGTTGGTGATGCCGAGCCTCTCTTCGACGCGATCCACGCCCGAGTCGGTGAGGTTGACGCTGCGCGACTTTTCATCAACCGTGTAGTCGATGTCTGCCTGAAGAAGTGGAATCACCCCGTCGATGATGTAGTAGCGCTCCACGTCGGTGTTGGCTGGGCCGGAGATGATGAGCGGTGTCCGAGCCTCATCGACTAGGATCGAGTCGACCTCGTCTACGATGGCAAAACTGTGGCCCCGCTGAACGAAGTCTTCCTCTCGGAACTTCATGTTGTCGCGAAGATAGTCAAATCCGAACTCATTGTTCGTGCCGTACGTGACGTCGGCGGCGTACGATGCCTTCTTGTCGTCAGCGCTGCGCTCGGCAGACAGAATCTTGCCAACACTGAGTCCCAAGAAGTTGTAGATCTTCCCCATCCAGTCGGCGTCGCGCGAGGCCAGGTAGTCGTTGACGGTGACCACATGGCAACCCTTCCCCTCCAGCGCGTTCAGATAGACCGGTAATGTGGCCACGAGGGTCTTTCCCTCTCCCGTCTTCATCTCCGCGACGTTGCCGTGATGAAGCACCATGCCGCCCAGCAGCTGGACGTCAAAGTGACGCATGTTCAGCGTGCGCTTCCCCACCTCCCGGACCACCGCAAAGGCCTCCGGGAGCAGGCTATCCAGCGGCTCCCCGTTCTCGAGGCGCTCCTTAAAAACAGCTGTAAACCCAGCCAGTTGCTCATCCGAGCAACTCGCCATCTTGGACTCGAGGCCGTTGATCTTGTCCACTAATGGGCGGTACGACTTGAGCTCTCGGTCGGAGCGGGAGCCCATAAACTTTGCGACGATTGAATCGAAGGCGTTCATTGTTTTTTCCAATCCCGGTCAGGGAGTCGCGCGACTGTTAGCCCGATTGACGGGTTTGCGCCGCGGTAGGTAGGCCATTGGGTTGACCTTTTGGCCATCGACGACCACCTCGAAGTGCAGATGAGGACCCGTAGACTGGCCCGTTGTTCCCACAGTGGAGATGACCTGGCCCTTCTGGACCACCTGGCCGACCTTCACGAACATCCTCGAGTTGTGGGCATAGCGAGACTTCACACCATACCCATGGTTGATCTCCACCAGCTTCCCGTAGCCTCCTGAGTACTCCGCATGCTCAACAACCCCGGAGGCTGCGGCTCGAACTTTGGTCCCTCGAGGGGCCGACACATCGATACCGGAGTGGAACTTCCAGACTCGGCCGAAGGGTGAGCGCCGATATCCAAATCCCGACGTAAACGTGCCCTCAGTCGGCCACATGCTGGGATAGGCCGCACGCCGAGCACGCGTATCCTCAGCGCTCTCCACGAGGACGCCCACCTCCGGCTCAAGCTCCTGCGCGAGGCGGAGGAGATGCTCGGCACGCGTCCGTACGTCGTGCGACCAGGCATCGACCGGTCCCATGAAGACAGGAGCAAGCTCCATTCCATCCAGCTCATGCATTGGCTCACCGAAGTCACCGGTCACAGGGTCGATGTCCAACTCAACGACACCGTCGTCCTCGGGGGCAAGTTGGCTTGGGTCAGCTTCGTCGTCTTCAACCGGTCCGTACCCCGAGAACCCCTCTCGCCGAAGATCTTGGAGCTGCTGGTCATACATACGAAGCCGCCGCAGCTGGTCCTCGAACTCGCTGTGCGTTCGTTCAATGTCCTGAAGTCGACTCTTGAGGGTGAGGTTTTGCTCCAACAGCGCATCACACGCCTGAGACCTCGGAAGGCTCGTTCCCATCATCACCACAGCCGAGACCGCGAGACCCGATGCAAAGACCAGCCCGACCGTCAACCAACGCACTTGGCGCATCGTGATCGTCAGCTGTCTCACTCGACCCCGCCCCCCCTGTGGGACCCACATCAGGGTGTAGCGCCGATCAGCGATCTCGTCGCGACCTCTGCTCACTCAGCCGACCTCGTCGATCCGAGCCACCACCACCGTAATGTTGTCATCTCCGCCACGCTCACACGCCGTCTCAATCATCCAGCGCGCGGCACTCTGGGGACTGTGCTCGAGCACGGCCTCTCCTATCTCCTCAGTCTCCAGAAAGTTGGATAGACCATCGGAGCAGAGGACGAAGAAGTCACCCCGCCTCACAGCACGGACACTCAGGTCGATCTCGACGTCCTCCATGAAGCCGAGAGAGCGAGTGATAATGTTCTTCAGCTTGTGATTCTTCGCCTCCTCTTCCGTTATCAAGCCCGCCCGAAGGCGCTCGTTGACGAGGGAGTGGTCCTCGGTGACCTGTTCGATCTTGTCATCCCGAACGAGATAGGCTCTCGAGTCGCCAACATGGGCAAGGAAGGCGTTTCCGTTGTCGATGATGAGCGAGAGGCAGGTGGTTCCCATGCCTTTGTATTCGGTGTCCTCCTGTGCGCGCTGAAAGATTCGCTTGCCTGCAAGTCGAACGGCGTACCGGAGTTTCTCGCGCACCACCTCGACCGGATTGGAGGCATCGTCGACGCTGAGGTCCTCCGTATTCGGCTGGATCTCGATGGTGGTGAGCACCTCCTCGACCGTGTTCACTGCAATCGCTGATGCGAACTCTCCCCCCGCATGCCCCCCCATTCCATCGCAGACTACGAACAGATTCAATTCATCGTTGATGAGGTAGTTGTCCTCATTGTTCGTTCGCTTGACGCCGACATCCGTCATGCCGCAGGAGGTAATGCGCATCGGTTTCAGTCCTGGATTCGCGGGGGAACGCCGAGGCACACGCTCGAGTTGGGGGAAGCAAGTGCACAGCACGCTCGTCTACCCGCTTTTCGGCGCTATGTCCAACGTTGGGCGAGTGTCATCCGCGCTCCGCACGCGTTCCCGCCTCGGCGAGTGCCGTAATCTCAGCCAGCGTGAGGCTCGCCGGTCGCGCCGTGGGACAGAGACCCGCGGCATCTATGAGCGCATCGGCTACCGTCCTGCCCATGGCGTGGGAGAGGTTGTTGCGGATGGTCTTTCGCGGCTGCGAAAAGAGCTCCCGAACCAGACGGTCGAAGACACCCATGTCCGCCTCCCCCACAGCGGGTCTTGTCCGAAGACGGAACTCAACCACAGCAGAGTGCACCTTTGGCGGCGGATGGAACGCACCCGGTGGCACACGGAGGGCAATGCGCGCATCCGACCGAGCCTCGGCGTACACCGAGAGGGACCCTCGCTTGCGATCCCCTGGGCCAGCCACCAAGCGCTCAGCAACCTCCTTTTGAACCATGACCAGGAGTCGGTCGAAGGTCTCAGGGCAGGCCAACATGTTCGCGATCATCCGAGTGCCAGCGTTGTAGGGCAAGTTTGCGACACAACGCCAGCCCCCTCCTTCGAGCGTCGAGGAAAAATCGACCCGGGCACCATCCGCCTCGAGGAGGCTCACCTCTGGCAAGCGCTCCCGAATGAACGCTGCCATGTCGCGGTCAAGCTCGATCGCCGTGACCTCCGCCTGGGTCGCCAGGAGCGCCTCGGTGAGCACACCGAGGCCTGGGCCAATCTCCAGGACTTTGCTGCCTGGGCCCACCTCAGACACCAAGACGATGTTCCGGACCACCCCCGGGCTCGCCAGAAAGTGCTGCCCAAAGCGCTTCTTGGCGCGCTGCTCCAGCGTCTTGAGAAGTGTAGCCGGATGAGTCATCCCATCCCCGGGGTCCACTGTGCCCGTGCTGGCCTCTCCAAGCCATGGCGCTCGCCTCGGAGCAGCCGGAGACGGCCCGCGTGGGCAATCATCGCCGCATTGTCGGTGCAGCGATGCCGCGGCGGGAGGCAGACGTCGAGGTCAAGCGCTAGCATGGCCGCTCGCAGCTGGCTGTTTGCGGCGACCCCGCCAGCCATCGTGACGGTCCGCACACCCGTCGCATCGGCCGCTCGAAGCACCCGATTGGTCAAGACGTCCACGACCGCTTGCTGAAACGACGCACAGAGATCCGGAGTGGTCGCGGCGCCAACATGGGACCGAACGGCGGTCTTGAGGCCGGAGAAGCTCATATCGAGGGGCCGGGTGCCTTGGTGGCCGGAGGGTGTCTTTGGCGGACGCAGCTTGGGCTGAGGGCGAGGAAGCGGCACTGCAGCCCCGTTCCCTTCGGCAGCAGCCGCGTCCACAGCGGGACCGCCCGGATACCCGAGCCCTAGCATGCGAGCCACCTTGTCGAAGGCCTCACCTGCCGCATCGTCGACTGTCTCGCCGAGCACGTCGTATTGCCCAAGGTCGCGCGCTAAATAGAGGCTGGTGTGCCCTCCGGACACCACCAAGCTCAAGAATGGGAAGGTCGGCCCGTTCGGCTCCAGCATGGCCGAGAGGAGGTGCCCTTCGAGGTGATTCACGCCGATAAACGGCACACGCCAGCCAGCAGCGAGCGACTTTCCAAAGCAGAGTCCGACAAGAACCGCGCCGATGAGACCCGGGCCGGCGGTGGCGGCAACGGCATCGGGTCGCTCAATACCGGCGCGCGCGAGCGCCGCCTGCGCTGTCGTGACCACTTTATCGGCGTGGGCTCGCCCCGCCAGCTCGGGAACGACCCCTCCGTACTCGTGATGAATCTCTTGGGTGTGAACCACATCGGACAACACGCCGTCTGGCCCGACCACACTTGCAGCCGTTTCATCGCAGCTTGTCTCGATCCCCAGAACAATCATGGCCAACTCTCACCTGCAACCGCGCGGGCAGCAACCGTCAATGATCGACCCGCTCGAGGTACTTGGCGTGATCAAAGCGTCCCTCGTCCTTCACCCCATCATGACACGTCGTGCATCCTTCGACGCTGGGCACCTTCCGGATCGTGCTGCTGCTCGGTGCCGCTACATGAGCCTCGCCCGGTCCATGGCATGACTCGCAGCCCACGTTCTCAAGCCCCTTGACCTGGCTCGGATGCTGCGGTCCCTCGCTATCGTGCGCCCCCGTCACATGGCAGGACCAGCAGTCGAGATCCTGCTCTCTTCCAACCTTCTGCAGCGTTGACCACGCGTAGGCATGAGCGGTAGCCATCCACTGAGCATGCTGTTCAGCGTGGCAGGCCGCACACGCCTGCGACCCGACATAAGGGCCAACGGGATCATCGGACGGTCGACGCACCGGCGGGGCGGATTGTGCAGCAGCGGAAGCGATGAGCGGCTTTGCAGCCGTCACCATGGCCATAACGGCCGGGTGGTCATCCACCTTGTCGCTCAGCGGCCTGAGCGCATGTCGCACCCTGTGCCGGGGTGCTTGAACGTCCGCCTTTGCTGCCTCGGTCTCCGCATGAGCGACCGCCTCTTGCTCCCGAAGACGATTGAGCCTGGACTGGGCTCGCTCTCGCGCCTCCGGGTCGGAGGCGTCCTTCAGCTTGGCTTCAGTCTTGGCAATACGAGCCCGCGCTTTCTTCAATCGCTGTTGCGCGTCTTCTTCCGCGCCTTCGACTTCAAACCCCTCGGCACCGGACTTGAGCGACAGCTCCGCGACACCCACCCTCTTGCCCCGACCACCGGAGCCCAGGTGGAGGGCACGCAGCCCAATCTGTTCCGGGAGATCCGTCGACTTCTTGCTGTGGCCGTTGATCACCAGGTCGATGGCCGGCACCGCAACGGCCATCGCGGCGTCTGCGGAGGCATCCTGATGAGAAAGCACCACCACGAGATCCACCGCACCTGCGGCCTCGATCGCCGACTTCAACGCAGGGACCACCGCACGGAAGGTGCACGGCTCCGCCAGCTTCCGACCGATTACGCCAAAGACGGCGACGGTGTGCTCCCCCACTTGCACGGTTCGGTGGGTCGGCATCGCGACATCCTCACAGCTGAAGTTCGTCGCCACGTAGGGAACATTGAGCTCAGCCGCCTGCTGCCCGACCCAGGCAGGCCCCAAGGCGAGGTCAGCCTCACCGAGCAGCATCGCATCGACACCGCTGTGCACGTAGGCCTCAAGCTGAAGCCGCCCCTTCACACGCTGCTGACCCAGGCGTCCTTCAGCGACCTTTTTCGACTTCCACATGAGATCGCCAGCGTCCACCACCAGCGTGGGTCCCGATGCACGGACTTCGTCTAGCAGAGTCGCTCGCCTGGACAGACCGCCCAGTGGATTCTTCGGTCAACCGCAGGGCTCGATCTCGCCGTGCACGTTTCCGGTGTAAACGATGCTGAGTGAGTGTGAGGCGACCTCACGGGCCGTGACCGGTTGCGGGTCTGAGGTGCTGCAGGCCAAAACTAAGCTGATGATCCCAATCATTCCTGCGCCTCCGAGCCAATCCGCTCTTGGCGAGCAGCCTTCTCGCGGTCTCGCGTCGCCTTTCGTGATGCCTCACGCACGAGATCTTTGACCACTTCGTAGACGCCGTGATGAATCAAGTAGACGCCCGAATCCCCCTCAACCGAGGCGTAGAATCGCCGCGCAGGATTGCCTTCGGAGTCTGTGTGGACGGGGCCCTCACTGCCAATGAGGATGACTCGCTTCCCGTCAGATGCATCTCTCAAGGCGATACGTACATGGGGGTCGGTGAGTCCGAAGCGCGGATCATCGACCGAAGCCCCGTCGATAAAGTCATCGACCTCAAGCTCCGCCAGCCGTCGAGCCACACGCTTCGGAGTGCTCCCCGAGACGGGCACGCCGTCAGACCAGACCCACTGCTCAGCAGCAAACCGAACCGAGCCCTCCCCGCTGAGCTCGAACGGATCGCCGGCCTCTGAAATCTCCGCGTCAATGGCAACGACATCTTCTGCATTGAGCTTGACCACGCGTCGATTGCGCATCTCGCTGGGCTCTCGCATGAAGACCTCAAGCAGCCCACTGCGCGCCACATAGATCGTGTCAGCGTCATCCAAGAGGACATACGCAAGCTCATCGTGGCGCTCTACCTGGGGTGCTGCAGCGCCAATGCGAACTCGAAGCGGTTCACGCGAAGCAAACTCGATGCGCATGTCGAGCCGAGGCCGATCGAGGCCTTGTTCAGCCAGCCGAGCATCGTCTCGCTGCTCAAAGCGAACCGCCTTGAGCGCACTAATCCGACCCAAGAGCCGCCTGGCCTCATCCAGATCAGCGGCCATCTGAAGGGGAGATGTCATCTCCCAGAGGCGCTCTGACTTCTTCGCCAGAGCCAGCGTATAGTCCGCTCCCGGCAGCTTGAGCTTGGCCTCAAAACCCACCACATCCTTGGAGTCAAAGGACGCGAAGCGCCTCTCGCGGAACTCATCCAGCGTCAGGCTGTAGTAGTCCACAGCAGCCTTCTGCACGGTAAAGACCGCGTCGGAGCCCTCCGGCTGGATGTAGTAGCTCACGCTGGTGGGGTTGGGGTCTCCCACCTTAAACGCGACGCTGCGACCGTCGCGCATCGTCAGCGCCACCGAGATCGCGTTGGCGCCCAGCCCGAAGATGTCAAGATTCTCGGCCGCCTCGACCACAGTCGCTCGTGCGGCGAGATCGTGGATCTGGTGCTTGACGCGATTCACCATCGAGCGGCCCGCCTCGTGGCCTGTCCCCTCAATGATCCATCGACCGTCGCGCTCAAGCAGCACGATGCGGTCCGCCTGCGGGCGGTCGACCTCGACCCGTACCAGCTCGTGCTTCTCGAACTGAAAGATTCGCGTGCCCTCTACGACCTCGGGCGTGAACACTGTGGCTCGCTGACTCCACACCAGCATACCGACCAGCGCCAAGACGAGCAGCGAGATGGCGGTGCCCTTGAAGGCCTTCATCGACCCCTCCGACCCAGCCGGACGGCCAGCCCTATCATCGCAAACAAAGAGGGGAGCACCCAGAGGCTCAGGGCCCGCACCGTCTTAAGCTGCTCGGCCGAAATCGTGAGCCGTCTGACCTTGTCACGGCGAGCGCCCACGGATGCCACCCTCGCGTCCTCTCCCGCTGCCCAGTGGACAGACTCCAGCGCGAGCGTGGCGTTTCCTGGCCCGTCAGTCAGCAAGCTGTTGCTGAGAAAGTCGCTGTCACCCAGCACAACCACACGGGCAGGCGGTGATCCAGCAGACACCCACTCTGTCCCAGGCCGTATCTCGAGACCCACGCCGAAGGTCACAGGCCCCCGTGCGTCGAGCCCCTCGTCGTACACGGGCGCCCCACCGGACAGCGGCCCACCTCGCTCAATCCATCCTTCTCGTGAGGTGGTCAAGAGTGCTCCAGCGCGAATACCGGTGGGTATTGGGTCGGCGAGGTTGATCGGTGCGATGTGGGCCATGACCGGGACCAACTGACCACTGCTCAATGACGCCGTGAGCGGGTGGGTTCGAATAATTCGTCCGGATCGTGATCAGCACCTGGCTGTGGACGATGTCTGCCGCGTCGGCATCCGGAGCGACAAGTGTCAACGCTCCGATCCGCTCTCTATAGAGTCCGAAGTTCTTCGAAAAAGAACTCGCGACAAACATCTCACATCCTGTTGCCGCCAGAGCGTGAAGACCTTTCCCG
>CAZKOI010000009.1:0-30821 GCA_964554315.1 uncultured Enterobacterales bacterium
AACGTTACCGGCACCAAACCCTTCGTTCAGCCGCCGCTCGAGGCTATCGGCCAGCGCGTTGGCCTCATCAAAGGTGTCGACATCAAAGCGACCCCTGCTCATGTCCCGCATCGAACCGATGGCCTCGGGGTCACCCCATCGACGGGTCTTCTCGAGCACCTTCCCGATGAACTCGTCCTTGTCGATCTTGGTGACGTCGTCTACCCCAAATTTGTTGCCTTTGAGGCCAACAAGTGAGCGCTGGAGCCCAAACTCCGAGGTGATATCATCGGAGATGACCTGCATGCGCTGGTTGGTCTCAAACGCGGCCTCCGTCAGGCGGCGCTGATCAACCACACTGCCTTCTAGGTCGTCCGGCATTCTGTGCATGACGTCATCAACCGTGCCGCCGCCCGTCGAGACATCGGCCATGCCTCGCTGGCCGCCGAGCATGCTCCGAACACGATCGCCAAAGGTCTCACCGAGACTCTTGAAGAGCGCACCTCCACCAAACCCCATTCCTGCACCGAGGCTACCGTGGAGGAGCGTGTTGACCCCGATGGTGCTGAATGCATTGCCGAGGTTGCCCGACCAGGTCTGATCGCTGACAAGGCCACGGAAGATGCCCTCCCCCATGCCGCCAATGGTGCCGTCAATGCCGCTCTCGAGCCCTCCCGCGAGGATGCGCCTCCCGGCCCCGCCAAACGCCTGCTCAACGCTCGGTCCTATGCTTGCGGCGTACTGGCTCTTGGAGAGCCCAGCCATGAGGCGTGCGGACCCAATGTTTCCGAGGATGAAGAGCCCGCCCTCGAGTGCGGCACCGACACCGTCGACCAGTGTGTCCATGCTCTCGAGATCGTAACCCTCTCCCTCAATGGCCTTGTGAATACCGACCTTTAGCGCCGCAGCCGCGACCATGGTCGTGGCTATTGTGCCGGCGTTGGCGCTCAGGGCCGCGATGAAGGGGCCGGCGGCCGCGCCTGCCGTCAACACCGTGGCCGCGATGCCAACGATGGTGATGGCTATCTGGGATGCCCACTGGGCAAACGAGGCCTTGGCCTGACTGTATTCTTCGGTCGTGAACTTTGAGTATGCCTCTGCATCCCGAAGCCGGCCTTGTTCTTGCTCGGAGACCTGCCCGTCTTCATGCGCGCGGTTGTAGACGACCTGGTACTCCCGCCATGCTTCATCCGCATGGACCCCGGAGTCGGAGACGCTGTCCATGATGGCAACGCTTAGCCCCGAGCTTCGCTGGCGCTCCAAGAGCTCCTTGGCTCGCTCGAGTCGCTCCTGCTCCGACTCCGGCTCGCCTCGAATGAGATCCTTGGCCTTCCAATAGTCGCGCGTCGATAGCTCCGACTGGAGGAGAGCATCGACATCGGCCCGAACCCCGCCGCCCTCCTTCCAGATCGACCCATGCTCGGCGCAGACCTTCCAGACCAGCTCCTCGTCGGTGCCGTACCGCGCTGTGGCCCAGTGCAGGCGCATGAGCGGCGTGAAGGTTCCCGATCGAAGCGCATCGCAAAACACTCGGTACATCACCGGATCAATATCGGCTCGAATTCGCGCGAGCGTGCTCGTGTCGCTGAGGACCTCTGCACCCAGGCCCTCCGCAAGGATCGAGTCCAGCGCGTCATAGAGCTGGTGCTCCGTGGTTCCCAATCCCGCGACTGCATTCTTGAGGACCGCAATCCGACCGGATGCTCCCCCACCCAGCGCTACTCGAACCCGCCGATACTCGGCCGAGGAGAGGTCCGCCTCGAGCAGTCCCATGATGTTGTCCGGATTGTTCTCGACGATCCATCGCCCTTGTTCAGAGGGAATCTGAGCGGCAACATCCCAGATCTTCTCTTCGTCCGTGCCCATGCCGAGGCAGGCCGCACGCAGCCGTGCGACCGGTGAGAGCGCCTGGCCCTCCCCGGCCACAAGGGCGGCGGCGCCCTCCGATCTCATGACATCCTCACCGAGCGCCGCGGCCTGCGCCTCGCGGTAACGAACCGCATAGCCAGGGTCATGCGCCAGCTGAGCCTGATGGAGCGACTCCAGGGCTTCGTACTCCGTCGCACCGCTCAGGTCGCTGTACAGCCAACTCTTCAGCGACTCAACGCCACGCGGAAGCCTGTCCGTCCCCTGGACCAAGCGGCCATACTCCTCGGCATTCATGCTTGCGAGGCTGGTGAGCAGAGAGGCTTCGTCCGTCCCAAAGCCCATCAGCGCAAGCTCGATCTTGTCGAGATTGTCCCAGGTTCCCATCAACATACGCTTGGCCCTGAAGAAGTCCGAAGAGCTCAGGTCGCTCTCCAGATGAGCCATGAGCGCACTCTTGCTCAGGACAAAGCGCCGCTCGGGTTCGGTCGCACTCTGGATGGTCCGCCAGATAGCCTCTTCGTCTGTGCCCCAGCCGCTGACGGCCGACCTCAGCTTGGCCGCAAGGCTACCGTTTCCACTGAGATACTCCTCCGCCAACGCAAAGTCCGCGGCGCTGAGCTCCGACCGGAGCCTTGCGACCAACGCGGGGTTTCCCTTCACCTCCGCGAGCTCAGCCGCACTCGCCGTCTCGAGCGAGTGAAAGATCTTCTGCTCGTCAGTACCCCACCCGTCTGCCGCCTGGAGGAGCTTCTCGGCGAGGGTGAAGTCACCGTTTCCAAGCAAGCGGATCGCTCTCGAATAGTCGTCGCCCGAGAGTTCGTCCCTCAGCCACTGCCGGAGGGAGTAGTCCGTGTACATCCGATTGAACTCGCTCTCCACCGCTTGGTTGAGATCGGCCCTGCCGCTACGAAGAACATCAAAGATGGTTCGCTCGTCCGTACCCATGCCCTTCATGGCGCCATAGAGCTTTCGAGCCTGCGCGCGAGGGTCAAAGCCAGGGGGGAATGCTGGCGCAGGGGCGTGCGACGCCGAGCCTTGGCCGGACTCTTCCTGGTGCTGCGTCTGCTCCCGTTGGTAACTTCTGGCCATTTCTTCCCTTAATTTCCACCTGAGCGCACGGGAGAACCCGCGCGCGGGTTCCAATTTAAGCACGTTTCAGGAGAGGAAAAGGGGGTGCCGAGGATCCGCCCTTGCTATGATCCCTGCCATGAAACCTGTAGGCATCAATGTTCCACGCGCAGATGGACCCGCAAAGGTCCGGGGCGATGCGCAATACGTGGACGACCTCCGCCCCGACGACTGCCTGTATGGCGCCACAGTCCGAAGCCCGGTCGCACACGGACGCATCCTCGGCCTGCACAAGGATCCCGCCTTTGACTGGACCGACATCACGCTCGTGACGGCAGAGGACATTCCAGCGCAAAACGTGGTCTACCTGATGACTGAGGACCAGCCTGCCTTGGCCGACGGCATCGTCCGCCATGTCGAGGAACCCATTGCGCTGGTCGCCGCACCCTCGCGTGATCGTGCGCTCGATGCGGTCCGCCACATTCGCGTGGAGATAGAGCCCCTACCCGCACTGCTCGATGCACAGGCCGCAGAGAACAACCCGATTCAAATCTACGGTGAAGACAACGTCTTCAAGCGGATCAGCATCCACAAGGGCGGCCAAGCTGAGGGCGGCATTGTGGTCGAGGGCTCTTACGCGGTCGGGCACCAAGAACAGCTCTACATCGAACCGCAGGGCATGATCGCCATCCCTCGGGACGACGACGGGCTCACGCTGATCGGTTCCATGCAGTGCCCCTTCTACATCGAGAAGGCGCTCGCCCCAATGCTGGGTCATTCCAGAATGAACGTCGTCCAGGCCGCGACGGGCGGCGGCTTCGGGGGCAAGGAGGAATACCCCTCCATGCTCTCTGCTCATGCCGCCTTGTTGGCCCTGAAGACCGGCCGACCCGTCAAGATGATCTACCGGCGGGACGAAGACCTTCGAGCCACCACCAAGCGTCACCCTTCGTACATCAAAATTCGCTCCGTCGTGAGCGAGTCTGGCGCACTCCTCCAGTGGGACGCAGACCTGGTCATGGATGGCGGTGCCTACAACACGCTCACACCTGTGGTGCTCTCACGAGCGATCCTCCACCTGTGCGGTCCTTACCGATGCCCCAACCAGCACCTGGAGGGGGTGGCCGTCGCCACACACACGCCCCCCAATGGCGCCTTCCGAGGCTTTGGGGCTCCGCAGGCGATGTTCGCGGTCGAGCGCCACATGGACCGGATCGCACGAGCACTCGGAATGGACCCCGTCCAGTTCAGGCGCCTCAACATCATCCGAGATGGCGACACGACCCCAACAGGTCAAGCGCTCGTGGACACCGGAGCGCAGATGGTTCTTGATGACGCGCTCGATGCCGCAGAGGCGGCTCTGGTGCGCGATCCTGTCCACCCCGGCGGTGGCGTGGGTCGCTACGCCAGCGGACGCGGGGTGGCGCTCGTCTTCCACGGGTGCGGCTTCACCGGCAACGGCGAGGCGCGCATCAAGGGCAAGGTGGGCCTCGAGCTTGACGGTCGCGACGTGAAGATCCTCACTGCATCGACCGATATCGGGCAGGGCGTCGAGACGACCTTTCCTCAGATCGCCGCGGGCGAACTCGGTATCGCCGTCAGCCGCGTCTGGACCACGCCTCACGACACCGCCATCGTCCCCGACTCCGGCCCCACCGTGGCCAGCCGAACCTGCATGGTGGTGGGCGGGGTCCTCAAGAAGGCCGCCGTCCAGCTGCGAGCGGCACTTCAGGCCGAGACCGGGCTCTCCACCGATGACTTCGATGCGTTGCTGGATGCCCGGCCGACCGCGACACCCCTGCGGGTGCAGGCCGAGTACGAAGATGATGGCTCCATGGACTGGGATGATGCAACCTACTCGGGCGATGCCTACCCGTGCTACGGCTGGAGCTGCTCCGTGGTGGACCTCGACGTCGATCTCGACACTGGAGAGGTGCTCTATCGGCGCTACGTCGGCTCCACCGATGTCGGCAAGGCCATCAACCCGGTCATCGTGACGGGCCAGCTGGAGGGCGGCGCAATCCAGGCGCTCGGCTATGCCACCTGTGAAGAGGTCGTGCTCGATGATCAGGGTCGGATGATCAATGACAGGCTCACCAACTACATCATCCCGACGGCGCTGGATGCGCCTGAAATGGTCACCCGCATTGTGGAGATTCCCTACGCAGGAGGACCTTTTGGAGCCAAGGGCGTCGGCGAGATTCCGATGGATGGTCCGGCGCCTGCTGTTGCCCAGGCCATTGAGGCCGCTACCGGTGTGGTCCTCGACCAACTCCCCATGACCCCTGAGCGCATCATCCGCGCACTGGATGGCATGACATGACACACTTTACCGTTAACGGGCGCGACGTCTCCGTCGATGCCCTCCCCATGACCCGCCTCCTCGATGTCCTCCGAGAAGAGCTTCGTCTGACCGGTACCAAGGAAGGCTGCGGCGAGGGCGAGTGCGGCGCGTGTACCGTGCTCGTCGACGGCGTACCCGTGAACAGCTGCCTGATTCCGCTGGCACAGGCGCAGGGTACGGCGATCACAACCGTCGAGGGAATCGCAGAGGATGACCGACTTGATCCCATTCAAGAAGCCTTCATCGAGCACGGTGCGGCGCAGTGTGGAATCTGTACGCCGGGCTTCATCGTCACGGCCAAGGCCCTGCTGAATGAGTGCTCGAGCCCCTCCCGACGCCAAGTTCGAGAGGCGCTGGCCGGCAACCTCTGTCGCTGCACGGGGTACCAGAAGATCGTCGACGCGGTGGTCGACGCCATGGGGGCTGACTGATGCATACCTCTACTGCACCGGTGTGGAGCGCCTCTACCCTCCGTGAGGCCCTTGAGCTTCGCGAGGCTCACCCTGAGGCGACGGTTCTGGCCGGAGGAACTGACCTGATGGTGTTCGTCGAGTCGGGCGCGATGACACTCCACGGTGTCCTCAACATCTGGGGTTGTGACGGCCTCTCCGGAATCGAGAGGACAGAGAACGGCGTTAGGGTGGGTGCCCTCGCGACATGGACAGATGTTCGTCGGTCAGACCTCCTACCCTCAGCGCTCCGCGAGTGCGCAGCGACGGTGGGTGCAGCACAAATCCAGAACCGAGGAACGGTCGGGGGCAACATCGTCAATGGCTCGCCTGCAGGCGACTCTCTGCCGCTCTGGCTTGCGCTCGACGCAACCTTTGAGGTGGCCAGCACCGGCGGTAGCCGCATGGTGCCCGCCGCTGAGTTCTGGACAGGGTACCGCCAGAATGCGCTGACGTCCCGTGAGTTGTTGGTTGCTGTTCATATCCAGCCGAATCCCGCAGACCACCTGCACTTCCGCAAGGTGGGCACCCGCATGGCTCAGGCCATCTCAAAGGTCGTCTTGGGCGGCCGTCTCCGCGTTGAAGATGGAGCGATCCGGGAGGCCCGGGTTGCCCTGGGCTCCGTGGCCGCGACGCCCGTCCGCCTTCCCTCCGTCGAGGCGGCTCTGGTCGCTGGAGAGGGCAGAGAAGCAGCCAAGCATGTATCCGCTGACATCACCCCTATCGATGATATCCGCTCCACAGCAAAATACCGGTTGAGCGTCGCCGAGCGGATTGTCTCCAGCTGGATTGGACAGTGCCTCGGGCGGCCATGACCGCCCCTCCAGCATTCGAGGGCATCAACGTCCTCCCCGACGACTCTGTGCGACTCGGCTCCACGGCACACCGTCTCATCGAGGGCGACAACCTTGCTGTCATGCGCGCGCTTGCTCCCACCTACTCGGGCTGCATCAAGCTGGTCTACATCGACCCACCGTACAACACCGGCCAGACCTTCACCTACGGCGACAACCGAGGCGACGCATGGGTCGACATGATGCGTGAGCGGCTTCGGCTCGCTCACACACTTTTGAGTGAGTCGGGGTCCATTGTCGTCCACATCGACGAGCACGAGGTTGCACGACTGATCGTGCTGCTCGACGAGATCTTTGGCCGCGAAAATCGCCTCGGCACGATAGTTTGGGACAAGGGCAACCCTAAGGGAGACGCCAACGCCATCGCTGTTCAGCACGAGTCGATCGTCTGTTTCGCCAAGCACAAGCCTTCATTCCACACACTCGAGCGCAACAAGCCGAACGTGGAAAGCATGCTGAGCAAGGCCGAGGCCCTGGTCGGTACGCTGGGCAAGGTCATGCTGCCCCCGGACTTGGCCAAGACGGCGAGCCGCTATCGCCTACCCGAGATTGCCCTCCAGCCTCATCGAAGGCCTCGAACATGGGAAGACGTCAACAAGGCCTTTGGGCACTGGCTCAAGGAACAAGCACACTTTCAGCCGGGCGAGCGAGCCTACAACCAAATCGATGAAGCTGGACGAGTGTTCCAGGCGGTTAGCATGGCGTGGCCCAATAAAAAACGTGCGCCAGACGCCTACTTTGTCCCGCTCATCCATCCTGAGACGTTGCTCGCTTGCCCCGTCCCGGCACGTGGATGGCGAAACCCGCCCCAGACAATGGCACGGCTGCTGGCAGAGGGCAGAATCGTCTTTGGCGTAGACCACACCACACAGCCGAGACGGAAGTACTTCCTCGACGAGGTCAGGACCGAGGGCGTGCCCAGCATCCTCCACGACGCATCGTCTGATGACCGACGCTTGGCCAAGCTCGGAGTCCCCTTTGATCATCCCAAGCCGCTCAGCGTCGCGCAGCGTATCGTGCGCTGGTTCACCGCTGAGCCAGGGGACATCGTGCTGGACTTCTTCGCGGGATCCGGGACCACGGGCCACGCCGTCCTGGCTGAAAACCGATCGAGAAACAGCGGCCTGCGCTTTATCTTGATTCAGCGAGCGGAGCGGGTCGGCGAGAAGTCCGCGGGCCGCCAGGCGGGCTTCAGCACCGTCGTCGAGATGACCCGGGCGCGCCTGAAGAGAGCCATCGCCCACATGGACGAGGATGCGCTCCCGGGCCCCGGGGAAGACCGAGGTTTTCGAGCAGAGCGACTCCTCGAATGAAGCGTTGGTTCATCCGCACATCCGCCGCTTCCTTCGGGATCCTACTGCTGGCACTGTGGTGGCGGCAGCACAGCGGTGAACTCGAGGACATCCTCCCGAGCCGATGGGGGTGGATGGCAGCCTGGCTAGCGGCATCCTCACTCTCGATGGCTCTGCAGTGGCTCCGGACGGTGTGGCTCCTGCGAGTGTCACCCGCCTCTTCTCTGCTGCCGACCGTGTTGACCGCTCACGGACTCAACGTCTTCCTGCCCAGCCTGCTGGGCGACGCCTACGAAGTGGCCACCGTCGCCAGACAGACGGGTCGACCCGCGCGTCAGATCCTCGCTCTCTTGGTCCACCGCCTCGCCGCAACCCTCGGCGCGCTCGGCCTCTTGGCCTCGGCAGCACTCTTCTCGATCGCACCAAACGCGGCATTCGGGTTGACCACTCTGTCTCTATTCGGCCCCTTGTTGGTGGACGCATTGATCCCTCGGCTCGCTCGCTACCTCGGCACCTCGCCACCTCCAGCACTCGGCTCCGGACTATCGCTTGCCCATCTGGGGCTTGCCCTATTGCAGCACGTGATCAGCGCCGGTGCCGTGTTCTGCCTTGGCGCCGCTATCGGACGGGGCATCGGCCCTCTCACGGCCGCCGCGATGCTCTCCGTTGCCGACCTCATGACCTACCTACCTGTCCCCTTGGCCGGCGTAGGCCTTCATCACTGGAGCGTGGAAGGGGTGGCCCATCTGTTGGGAGAGATTCCGGCAGCTCTGATTGCGCTCAACCACGCCATGATGGTGCTTTTCGGAGGCGCCTGCTTGGCTTCTGGCCTCGCGATCTCACGACAGAGCGTGCACAATGGATAGGTCATGCGTGTCCTCTTAGTCCAGCCCCGCGTCAGCGCGGAACCCGCCTACCCGCTCGCGCTCGCTGGAATCATTCCGCTACTCGAGGGGGCCGGCCACACGGTGATCGGCCGAGATCTTTGCTTCGACGACGAGGAAGAAATCCCGGTGCTTGCCGAGCAGGTGGACTGGATCGGGGCGACCGTCCTGCACCACAACGCCCCTGCCGTCCGCAGGTGGATGGCCCCGCTCAGTCGGCGCCCTGGGCTCAAGACCTTCGTGGCGGGCGCACTACCCACCCTCGACCCCATGGGTGCTCTCGCCCAGACCGGCGCAGACTTTGCCGTCGTCGGACCGCCGGAGGATACCGTGGCGGACCTCATCGACTCGAATGCACCCGAGCAAGTCGCCGGCGTCGTTCATCGCTCGAGGCCCCATCCTCGCCAGCGGGTCCACACTCCGATGGCCTTGCTGCCGACCCCCGACCGGCGGGTGTTCCCCGTGGAACAATACACCCACGCGATGCGATCGACGGCTCTCCCCTACGCGCAAGTCATCACGGGACGCGGATGTCATTTGCAGTGCCCATACTGCACGGTTCCTCGCACAAGACCCGACGGCTTCGACCCTCGGGATCCGGGCCAGATCGCCGAAGAGTGGTCGGCGCTGGTTCGTGAAAACGGCATCAAGAGCATCCATGTGGAGGACGACAACTTTCTCACCGATCGACGACACGCCGAGGCCATCTGCATGGCGCTGGCAGAGGCGCGAGTCGACGTGAACTGGGAGTTAGTGAACGGCATACGGCCCGACCAAGTCGATGAGGCCTTGCTCACCACCCTCGCCCGCGCCGGCTGCCGACGCATTGTCTACTCCTTCGAGCACCTCACGACGGACAAGGCGCCGCCCATTGGCCACCCCCTTCAGAGGGCCAGGCAGGTCATCGCATGGTCGAGGGCGCTGGACATGCGCGTCGGTGGTTATTTCATGGTCGGACTGCCCGGAGTATCGCTGAGCAGCACCCTCATGAGCATTCGACATGCACTCGCTCTCGACTTGGATGACGCTAACTGGGTGCCCTTCTACGAGAGCCCGGGATCAGCCTTTGAGGGTTGTAGAACGACCATCGATGTCACCACGCTCAGTCGGCGCCAAGCGACACGTCTCGCAAAGGCTGCGACCATTGCTTTCTTTGCGAGACCCCGAACAATTGGGCTCTTGGGCTCGGAAATCGCCTCTGCACCTGCTACGCTACCTTCATTGGCCCACAAGGCAATCGAGCTTCTTCGCGCCGGCGGCCCTGTTCCTCTGAGAGATACACCTTGAGCACATGGTCCCCCGGCCCCGGCGTCTTCGGTCGACCTCAGGTCGTGTTCTTGAGGTTTGCGCCGTGGGCGATCTTCCAGAACAATCATCCCCATGACCTGATGTGGCCCGTCGAGATGCTCTACGCGAAGGGCATTGCTCATGCTGCGGGCTGGAACGCAACCGTGGTGGACCTCCATGTCGAGCAGCTCGATCGGGAAGGGCTGGTGCGACACCTGGTCACCCTGAGGCCAGACCTCCTCTTGATCGACACAATGACGCCGACCATGGCCTACGCGAGAGAGATCGCGGGTGCCTGCTTGGACCGGCTTCCCGACCTGAAGATTTGGGGGATCGGGCAGCATGCGACCGAGCAGTCCGAAGACTTGCTCTACTCGGGCTCACCCATCTCTGGCGTGTTGCTGGGCGAATACCCGGGCTCCGTCGCGGACCTGCTCGCCTGTCGAGGTGAGCGAGCCATCGAGAACAGCGCAACCTTGGCGGCGGACGGACGAATCGTGCGAAAGGGCAAGAAGCGCGAGATCCAGGACTGCGATGCGCTCCCCCCCATCGACCCCACCGGCCTCCATCTCGACCGCTATCGGATGCGCTCCATTCACGTTCCGCGCTTTGGCTCCGTGCGCTGGGGGTACCTCCTGACCAGCCGCGGTTGTCCTTTTCCGTGCACGTTCTGCTCGGCGACCCTGCGTCAAACCTATGGCCGAAAGTTCCGAGGACACTCTGCAGAGCGAGTCGTCGATGACATGCTCCGGCTTCACCTCGACTATGGCGTCGATGCCTTCTACACCATTGATGACGTCTTCAGTCTTGATCGAGAGCGAGTGGTCGACATCTGCCATGGTCTCATCAAGCACAACCACCGCATTCACTGGACGATCCAGACTCGTGGAGATCTGATCGACCTCGATCTCCTCAAGCTCATGAAGCGTGCGGGCTGCGTGGGGGTCAAGATGGGCATTGAGTCGGGTGTCGACCGTATTCTCCAAGTGATTCGAAAGAACGCCTCCCGCGAACAGCTACTGAGTGCGGCCCGCGCCTGCCAAGAAGCCGGTCTCATCTTGACGACCTACTACATGGTGGGGCATCCCTCCGAGACGCGAGAAGAGATGGAGGAGACCTTCCGGTTCGCCAAGGAGGTCGGGTCAGACATGGTCCAGATGGCCTTCCATACACCCTACCCTGGGAGTCAGTCTTACGAGATGGTCAAGGACCGGGTCGCTGATCTCAGCGAACTCAATCACTACGAGACTCAACACGTCAACCTCAGCGAGGTTGACTCCGAGACGATGGAGAAGCTGCAGCGACAGTTCTACCTAGAGTATTACTTCCACCCGAAGCAACTCCTGAAATACCTGCGCAAGCGGGCACTCTATCGCCTGAGTGATCCAACGGAGTGGCAACTGGCCGCCATGAGCCTCCGCTACCTCCTCGGAAACCGAGGTCGAGTCGGGACCTCCGCCGCCGATCCTCGCCCTGTACAGCGCCATTCAGCGAAATCGGAGAAGCGCGCTGGCCGCCGTCCCACGCCATAACGTCAACCTGACCGGACCTGAGCTACAGTGGGTCCTGCGAGCCGCCACGAACGAGGTGGAGGCACCCAACGGTCGTCTACGCTTCGAGGCCGACGCTGCTCGTTACTTCGGCACTGGACACGCCATCGCCGTAGAGTCCGGCCGAACGGCACTGTACCTGGCGCTGCACGGCTTGGGTGTTCGTCCAGGCAGTACAGTGGTCCTCCCTCGATACTGCTTCTATTCGTTGGTGAGTGTGGTCGAAGGCATGGGCTGCCTTCCGCGCTTTGCTCCGGTCGATCCCGAGACTTTTGCCCTCAACCCCGACCAACTCGGCGCTCACATCGCTGGCGCAGACGCCGTGGTTGTCATCCATCCCTTCGGTCAGCTTGCGGACATGGGTCACCTCAGAGCCGTCTGCTCGACTCATGGCGTCCCATTGATCGAGGATGCAAGCCAAGCAACCGGGGGCCGACTGGGGCGTTACCGTGCGGGGGCCTTGAGCGACATCGGCGTGTTCTCACTCGTGAGCGGTAAGAACCTGCAGACCTTTGGCGGTGGACTGATCACGACGCAACGCGACGATGTTGCTCGTGTCATACGGGAGCGGCTTCGCCCGGAGAAGCCCATTCATCATCATGAGGTTCAGCGAGCCTTCCGAGACGGACTCAAGCGCTGGCTTCTGACCACCCCCATTGGATACCGAGGGCTTATGCACCCCATTGGCCTCGCTGTCGATGCGGTCTCTCCCGCACGGCTGTCGGCGATGGCTGCAGAGACTCGGCGTGCCTTCGACCCAACGCAACCCATCGCCGTGCTGAGCGATGTTCAAGGTGTACTCGGTTCCATGGAGCTTGAGGAGCTCGACCGGCGAAACAGCCTACGACGAGCAAACGCAGTGCGGCTCCTCGATGGCCTCCGGGGACTCCATGGCGTAGGTCTTCCCCGCTTCGATCCAACCGCAGAGAATACGTTCAACGCCGTGGCCATCCGAAGTCGTGCGGCGGCGGCGTTGGCCGTCCGACTGAGGCGAAGAGGCTTCGATACGCGCCCAGACTACATGGAATGGTTTGGCGGCCACCGAGACTTTGAGGAGGAGGTCATCTACCTGCCGAACCACCCCGGCATGTGCAGCAAGAGCATCGACCGCCTAGCCTCGAGTGTCAGAGACATTGTGCAACAAATTTGAAGGGACAGTGTAAGCCTTGGCCAGAGGGCTCGTTGACGCGGTGTCAAAACAGGAGACACCATGCTCACCCTCTTCTTCGCTCTTTCGCTGACCGCCTCTGGCGGTCCAACCCGTGCACACCTGCAGAAGCGTTCCCTCGACAGGACGATCGAGCAAGTGGAGCAAATGGTTCGCAGTCCTCAGGCTCAAAAGCTGGCTCGAGAGAACGGCCTGAGCCTCGTCAATGTGACCTGGGAGGACACCGGTCGATACCAGAGCTCTTCCTGGGGACCAAACATCTCCGACATGACCATCGGCGTCCGGGACAGTCAGGGGCGGCTTCACCCCATGCCCGTCTTTCGGTTCGACAACTACAATGACAAGACCGTCGACCTTCAGTCTGACAACATTTGGGTGCGCACGGGAAACGAGCGCGGCGCGACGCTGAAAACCACCCGCCTGACCGACATCTTGGGTGACGTTCAGCGGTATCTGAGCAGACCCCAGGAGTTTCGGGCAACCAGCGATGACCTTACCGCACCGATGGACAGCCACTATCTGGTCAGCGCGCAAGCCTGCTTCTTGCCCATCTCAACCAGCGGAAAGTCGATGTTCACGCCAGTCATCTACAACTATCAGAGTCAAGCTGGCGCTCCAGCCGTCATGACTATCGTGGCCACGCGCGAGGGGACCTCAATTCAAGTGGTGGAGAACACATCGGGGTACATGTCGGAGGAGCTCTACTTCAACGCCAACGGAAAACGAGCGCCCTTCACCGCGACAAGACTGACGACCTTTAAAGCAGAGGGGGGTGATGCCACAACCCGAGCGGCGGAGGCCACCGAGAACGCCGGTCTCGACGTCGTGCTCATCATTCAAGTTCCCCTCAAGCACGTTCCAATGTCTCCACCGTCCTCTACCTTCGGAGCCTTTGCAGAGGAGGAGTATGCTATGGCTGCGCCCATGGACTCCGCCAAGAAAAGCCATGAAGCGTCCCGGCCGTCGCGATCAGACGTGGAAACGGCGGTCATTGGACATGGTCGATCGGAGGGACGCTTTACCGAGATAAACGACCTCAGGATCGAACGCGACACCCGCTTCCCTGTCCGCGTCACGGCACAGTTCTACAAGGCAACCTCCAACGCGGTGATCTCCGCAAGAGATGTTCGCGAACTCAAGGATCAGATCGACCAGGTTTACGCCGACGGAGACTATGTTGGGAGCCTGGTCACCGGACGACGAAGCCATCGTCCGACCGACTGGACCCAGCGAACAGCCGAGCGGCGCTCGAGCCCGTGGGCGGCGCCAATTTGGGAGTGGCACAAGGCCCGCTAGGCCATTCGCTACCAGGGGGCGACGAGGCTGAGGCTGTAGTCGTCCCCTTGGTAAGCAATCAAGCCTACATCTTTTGCGAAGTGCCAGTCGCCCGCAGGGCCCTCGTCGCCTCCACACAGGAAGCTTAGAACCTCAGAGTAGCTGCCATAGTAGGTCTCCACGGACTCAGGGCGATCGACCACGCACGACCAACCGCCGTCTCCCGTGGCCTCATCACCCTCTTTTGGCTTGTTCGACGCAAGAGGAAAGTCTCCCTCCCCTGCGATGCCGTTGAGCACCCACTCCACAATCCTCACTCGGTCACTCTGAGCAAACCGAACAGAGCCCGCAGAGTCGCCATCAGCCCAGCGGCTTCCACGTCTAAAGTCGAGCTCTCCTCCGCCAACATGGCGTGATCGAATCAACATGTCCTTGTCCGGCGAGGTTTCCATCTCACCATCATCTCGGTAAGTCCAAGACAAACCGTCAGACTGCAGACCTGTGTACTCGTTGATGTCGACCTCGGCATACACCTTCTTGCTCTTAGGCGGACTGCATCCAACCCAAAAAAGCGTCGCCAGCACGAGCTTCATCACTTGGACCACCAGATCGACGCATGGTTGTCAGTGAGAGGGTTCTGCGCAGGCAGCCAGAAGGCCGGTGATGACGGATCTTCGCCGTCAAGAATCTTGGCCGGGTCGATGGCGGACACCCAGACCTGTGGCTTGGTTCCGGGATCGACGGAGTAGCTGCGCCTCGAGCTAAAGGCGAGCCAGAGCACGTCGTCATCGGGCAGAGGACCCCACTTGGGGTAGGAGTTTTGGAGGTCGCCTGTCGAGTTGGCCGCATCGAGGCGGGTGAGGTGCTCACCGTCCCGTGTCATGAGCCACAATTCCGCCGCGGGGTGGGCGTAGGAGTTGGTCGAATTCTCCTCCGTCGAGCCGTTAGGCAGGACCCATGTCCTTGGCTCCGCACGGTTGAAGACGATGTAGTCCCCGTCTGGAGAGTAGGCGGGGTAATAGTTGTTCCTTGAGGTTTCCCTGGGGACAAGCACTTCTGGCTCGCCGAGGTCCGACCCGTTCCACTCCATCTGAATGATCTCACCGGTCTTGAACGACAGGTCGTGGTCGGTACCGAATTCGGAGGTATAGCGAACCATGACCACGCTCTCGCCATCCGGTGCCCAGTCGGGGTGAGTGACACGACCGCCGGTCTCGATCACCCGGAGCAGGTCCCCATCGGTCAGCGAGTACAACCGAGCCTCTCCCTCATTGACCCCAAGGAGGTACCGACCATCCGGGCTCGCCGTGTGGAAGGTTGCGCGACCCGGCTTGAGGATCGACATCGTCGGGTTGGTCGGATCGGAGACGTCCACCACGGAGAACTGCCCGTTCACGCCGTTGTGGGTCACGATCATCTGGTTGTTCGCCTCCGAGAGGGAATGGCAGCCCATGCAGTTGGAGCCGTCCCCCGACGACGTCCCGAGGTCGTCCGCTGTCCAGAACGGCTCCGCCTCAAGCGAACCAAACGGGATTCGCATGATGCTGCCCGCGCCCATTCCACCACCCGCCGTCGGGTCTGGCTCCCAGTAGAGTACTGAGCCGCGGGCATCGAGGCGGTTGACTGTGAGGGTCATCGGCGGACCTTCCACCACGTTGGTGAGGCTCGTACCATCCCACGAACCCGACTCGATGCTCACCTCGACCAAGCCTTCGGTGTTGGACGCAGCGATGGTCGCCCAGACGTCTGCGGTGGTGTCCCAGCTCGCGCCCTCTGTGAACACGCGCATGTCCGTGATGCCGGACCGAAGCCGGAGCCGCGAGACGTTGGTATCCG
Source organism: uncultured Enterobacterales bacterium (assembly GCA_964554315.1). GTDB lineage: Bacteria > Myxococcota_A > UBA796 > UBA796 > UBA796 > UBA796. Next base: position 15,856 of record CAZKOI010000009.1, read on the forward strand.
GAGCCTCGGCCCATCCAAACGCAAGACCATTGAGGTTTCGAGGAACGGTCACTCCCTCCGGGGGGTAGTGGATGGCGGGATAGTCTGATGCCGTAGCGGTGGCACTAGCAAACGCCGCGACCACGCCATCGTCTAGCTCGCCCACAACTTGGTCTTGCTCATAGACCACCGTGACGGTCGCAGAAGCCTCGACGCCCACATGGGTCGCCGTGACCGTCGTGATGCCGCCGTTGAGCGTCGACGTGGTAAAGAGGCCGTCGTTATCGATGCTGCCCGCCGAGAGGTTGGACACGCTCCAAGACACCATCTCCGTGGGCACCTCTTCGCCTGTCTCCGTCATGGCATAGGCCACAAACTGCACCTCATCCGCCTCGGCTCCATCGGTGCTGAGGAGAATCTCGACCGGCTCGATGCGCAGCTCGGTGAGCTCGGAGGTCACCTCGACCTCTTCCTCGGTCTTCTCGGGCGCTCCACAGGCGACCATCAATGTAAGGACTGTAAACCTCACTCCGCACTCTCCTCGAGCTCTTCCAGGGGGCCCTTCCAGATGGCATAGGCCACCTCGATGTAAGCCCCCGCAGGCGGCACGGCATAGCCATCAAAGACGATGGTGTTGTCGCCCGGGTTGTACCTCCAGCCGTCGACATCTCGCCGATGCACTTCGACTCCGTCGACCGTGAGCTCTATCGTCAGCGGGCTCGGGATCTCCGAGAGGGCAAAGGTCGTATCCAAGCCGATGACGTCGAGCGCGACACGCGCGAGCATGGGCCCATAGTCAAGCGTGCAGATGGACTCGCGTCGCCCTTCCGTGAGGGCTTGGGCCTCGAGGTACCGCTCTCCGACATCCGCGGCAGCCAGGGCCGACACACACCCTGCCGGCGGATCTCCGACAACAGCATGAACCTTCACCTTGGCATTGTCGCGTTGGCCCTCTAGCGTCGACACAAAGTCTGTGACGTCGCCCTCGGAGTGATCATCCTCGTCGGAGAAAACAACGAGCTCAAGATCGGCCTTTTGTCGTGCAAACTCAGGGCTGATGGTCGGATTCGCGGCGAGCAGCGCGGCCTCAAAGCCTCGCTCATCTCGGCTACCGACACGCTCCGACCCCACCTGAGCAATGAAGCTGTCCACCATCCCCGTCGAGTCGACATCGAGTGTTCGCCCGCGCAGCTCTCCCGCACGCTCGTCCATGTCTGTTGAGACCACCCCAAGGTGGAAGTCAACACTGGAGTTGGCGACAAAGGCGATGAAGCTATCGGCCGAGGCCATCAAGAGATCGCGCTCTTCGTACATGGTGGCGGAGTTGTCGACCACCCAGAGGATGTCAATGCCTTCTTCTCGCTCATTCTGAAAGAAGCCCTCGGAGAGACCTTTTCCGACGACGGCGTAGTCCGAGCATCCGAGCGCAAAGAGAATGGGTAGCAATCTAGTCATCACTGATACAGCCTACATTAGACGCGGAGCTCCTGCATCATCGCGGCACCCAGCCCTGGGATAATCCCTCTGCAAGGGCCTCTCCGAGAAGCGCATGCCCCGACAATGAGGGATGAACCTGATCATAAAAATAGCTATTTGAAGCTCGGTTTTGTCGAAACCAAAGAGGCCCATCAACGAGAGGCAGGCCGTTCGCATCGGCGGTGTTCGAGAGGACCATCCTGTAGGACCGTATTCGCGCAGGAGCGGGTTCGAGGTCGAGATCGATCGGAGCGGGCAGGATCAACACAACAGGCTGGGCGCCGAGGCGCTTTATCTCACGCACCAACGCCTCAAGAGACGACTGGTAGCGCTCTAGGTTGACTCTCGCTGCGCCCGATTGACCCACCGGCCCCTCGACCCAGCCCACCTTCGGTGCCGGCAGCCACGGTGCAAGCAGCCGGGTCGCGACGCGATAGGCCGCGAGCGGGCTCTTCTGTCCGCCTGCACGCTCCAGCGGCTGGTCTGTCTGAAAGAGGTCGCTCCAGATGGTGGCGATCACCACCACATCCGGCGCCACCGCCCGCCCCACATCCTGCAGCGTATGCAGGGCTTGGACCGAGGTGTAGCCGGGTGTCGCACCGATGACCGCTGTGACAGGTCGGTCCCAAGTCTGGGCGAGACTCGCTGCGGCCACGGAGCTGAAGACCGCTTCCTCTTCGACGCCGAAGCCAAAAACGGAGGAATCGCCGAGCGTGAGGATCCTTACTTCACCTTCCTGCTTGGGCGCCACCTCCGGCCCCCGCAGCGCCAAGCTGTTGACCCTGACCTCGACGTTCGTCTCTACCATGGTGGTGTTCGGGGGCAGCGCCCATGCTCGGCGGCCATGCGGCACCATCGGAATTCCTCGCGGGAGGTCTCGCGGCTGCTCAGGCAAGTTCGCCAGTCCGGGCATGCAATCCGGCAGACACGCCGCAGCACCCGGCGCGGGTAGCGGTCGAGGAGGCTCGAGGGGCCAGATTCGCTCCCCGACTCGGGCCGCACCCTCGACGAGACACAGGCCGATGACGGCAGTGAGGACGGTGAACGCAAGTCTCTGACTGGAGCTAGCCATACGAGGACACGCTACACTGAGGCACGGAAGACCTCCAGCCCATGATCATCCAAGTCAAGCGCATCCTCGCTCCCGTGGCCCTCCTCGGCTTGATTGCCGCCCAGCTCTGGGTGAGCATCCTTTGGATCAGAGCGGACGGAAGCCTAGGGGATGGGGTGTGCTGTAGCTTCACGGCGCCTGTCTTCGAGATCCTCCGAGCGGACGGGACCGATCAGCTCGGCTGGCCGTGGTCCACCTACCGACGCTCGATGGGGCTGCTGGTCTGGCCCGCCCTCGGAACCCACAAACTCTTCGGCCCAGACCCCGACTTCCTCCTGTGGTTAAACCTCGCCTGTGTCGTCTTGATTCAGCTTCTGATGTACGACCTGGGCAAGAGACTGAGCGGATCGGTCGCTGGGCTGGTGGCCGCGGGGCTGTTTCCGATGATTCCTGCCGTGACGCTGATGGCCCGCCGCTGGGACGCCATGGTCCCGCAGCACCTCCTGCTGGTCCTTGGCGCAAGCCTCGCGGTTCGGAGCATGGGCTTCTATCGCGCAGGGGCGACGCTGGCCTTCGGCGCTGTGGCCGCCGCAGGCAGCGTTCTCAGCGCACGCGAGACAGACAACCTTCTCTTTATGGCCGCGATCGGCGCTATCGCGACAGGGACCGCGCTGTATGGACTCTTGAGCCCCAACCGAATTCGAGCGCTCCTAGGCACCCTGGTGCTCGCTGCAGTCATGTCACTCTTCATGATCGAGTACGCCTTTCCTCTGGTCGACTTCGCCTACTTTCAAGACGAGATGGGCAACAAGACCTACGTCGAGGGCGCATCGAGGCTCAGTCTGAGCGCGCTCACCGCCTACCCGCTCCGGCTCTACACCGACGACTTCACCCCCTGGCTGATTGCTCCCTTCTTGGTGAGCCTGGTCCCCTTCTTTCGCCGTGGCAGCGGTCGAACGGTGATGGCGTTCTGGCTGGTGCTGCCCCTGCTTGCGCTCAGCCTCGTGGGCAAGAAGAACTACTACTACGCCGCGGTGGTCTACCCCGTGATTCCGCTGATCACTGGGATCGGGCTCAGCCGCCTGCGCCCACGCGCGATCGGGCTCATCCTGGCTGCGGTCACCCTTGCCGTCGGTTGGGCGCAGTTCTCGGCACGCTCGCTGCCCTCCTCGACCTTTCCATCGTCGCTGGCCCAGGTGAAGTGGACCGGTGACGCCGGCCCCCAGAAGCACCTCTTCCAGGGGATTGTTCCTCTCAACTTGGGGCCACAGCGGCTCCCTCAACACCACCGGGCCATCGCGATAATGGAGCGAGAGATCCGCCAGGACTCCTGCGCATGTCCTGACCACACCCTCTTTATTGGCCAGGGCGATATCTCGGACCTTCATCTCTCAGTGGCCATCGTGGATCCCTGCATGGCCTTCTCGGCCTGGCCTCGTCTCGACCATCCTCCCAGCGTCGGTCGGGTCATCGTAGAGTCCAGAAATTGCACCGAAAAGCCTCCCCCTGCAGTGATGAAGATGGGCTTCGAGCTGGCCAGTGCATCGGGCACGGGAGAGGGCTGTGTAGCCCTCTGGAAGCGGACACGACAGGAGCCCGGGCGGTTCTGTGGGACCAAAGGGTCTCCCCCGGAGTGACTCACTCAAGGGTGTAGACGGCCCCCCTGTGTAGCGGCGTGGTCACCATGGACCGTCGTTCCAGGCCGCGCATAAATCGGGAAAAGTGCCGGGCGCCTTCATTGGTCGGCGCCTTGAGAGTGGCGGGCAGGCCTGTCGAGGCCTCGGGAGTCCAGCGCACCACACCGTCGTCGTCGAGGTGGACCAAGAAGTTGAAGTCCTTGGCGTCGAGCTCGGCGGCGTAGTGCTCGAGCAGGTTGATGTGAATCAGGCTCACTACATGGATGTCTGGCCGGCGCATCTCGACCACATACTTGAAGGCCCACGCCCAAAATTGATCCTCACAGAAGAGCGCCAGCTGCCGCTGCTCTCCATCCTTGGGCTGAATGCGATCGAGCGTCCGCACGACCTCCTCCGCACCCGAGATGATGCTCTTGCCGGCATACATCTTGAGCGGGACCAGCTCTACCTCGCGCATGATGACCAGGCTTCGGTAAGGCCGGTCCGCCCACTGTGGCACGGCTCGCCGAACCGGGTCGGGTGCGACGCTGTAGAAGACCACCGACACCACCCCGGCCACTCCCGCCCCCGCCAGAGCCCATCCCCTGAGCCGCTGGGGTAGACCCCGGAGGCCGATGGTGGCCAATATGGCCAGGCCCGGCGCAGCGGGAACGATGTACCAGTTTGACTTCCGCGTCATCCAGCTCAGACACGCAAACGGAACCAAGAACATAAGCACAAGGCCCCACTTTCGGCGGGCATCCGACCGCCAGATAAACGCCAGCCCAAGCGCCACCCAGATCATCATCCACGGCCGAACGAGGTCGTTGGCCAGGGTCACCAGGTAGGCGCCATACTTGAGCGCGGGGTGATGGGCCGGGTCGACCCACCGGGCGATCATCGGTGCCATCATGATGTCCCCGAAGGGATCCTCATCACCGAGGTAGGCCACGGCAGGTTCGAACCACCACCAGTCAAAGGAAGCGACAGGAATTCCAACCACCAGGAGCAGGCCGACGACTCGCCGGCGGTTCAGACCCGCGCGCAGAGAGTGGCCCACCTCGAAGAGCACCGGGCCGAGGATGACCAACATCCCGAGGACGGAGCCATAGAAGCTCTCCCCAGAGCGGAGCATGGTCCAGCCCGCGAGCCCGAACGCCACACAACGACGCCAGCACCTGAAGCCGTCGGAAGACAGCGCCATCCACACCATAAACGTACATAGCGAGGCGATCGGAAGGGTGTCGTGGATGAACCGACCGAACCCAAAGAGCACGGGAAAGCCGCCGGCTACGGCCGCAGCCGCCACGCCTGTCCACTCGTCCGAGACCGTCTTGACCACACCGTAGATGCTCACCAAGAGGAGCAGAAAGTAGGCCGTGAACACCAGCGGTACCGCCCACAGGGTCCAGTTCGTGAGCGCGCCCCAGAGCGTAGCGAGGAAGAACGGATGAGGAATCTCTACCCAATAGATGACGTCGCCGTGGTTTTGAAAGAGCGGCCGTAGCTTGCCGGTGGCCATCTCCGAGACCATCTGAAGAGGGTTGAGCCAGTCCGTGGGCTCGATCCGAGGGTAGAAGTGGGTCGTTCGCCCCGGATGTACCAGCGGCCACGTCGGTACATAGCCCTCTAGAAGTCGGCGCAATTCCAGCACGTTCTTGAAGCCAAAGTGGTTTGTTCTTGGGGGAAAGCCCACCCGCCACACCAGTTGACGTACCGCCAGCCAGAGATGGAGGAGCAAGAGGAGGGTGAGGGCAAGCTTGGGCCGGGAGGACGGCCCGCATGACCAAGATTGGCGCAACCGCGAGAGCATCCTCCGATTATGCTTGGCAGGTTGAACCACGTCGACTCGCCCACAGAAATCGGCCCGCACCATGCCCAAACTTCTCGCGCTAAGACTGATTCTTCCCGCCATCGGGTGGGGCGCGGTGGCCTGGGCGAGCGCAGGTGCCGCGGCCTTCCTCCCCCCCTGGATGCCATCCCGGGGCGCGCTCGGTGCACTTTGGCCGCCTCTCCTCGCGTTCTTGCTCTGCTTGCTCGCCGTCCTCACCCTGAAGGGCGCTGCGGGCCTCTGGCCTCGATGGCCCCGCGCCCTTCAGCCCGACACGCCTGTCCCACCCCACCGATTCCGGATCGAGCCTCTGGATGTGCTCATCGCCGCCGGCTTTGTGCTCGCCCAGTACGGCATCCTCGATCTCTACCGAGACCACTACAATCCCGAGAACCAGGCGATCGGACACGACAACTACGCGTTCTTGAGCACGGGCGTGGCGGCCGCTAGCGGCCGGTGGGACCTTTACTCTGTGGACAAGCGTCCGCTATACGGGTTCTTGATCGCGGCCTTCGCCCCGCTGTTCAAGGGTGACCTGATCCATGCCGCTGTTGGCATCAACATGGCCGCGATGAGCCTGGTCCAACTTCCGATGGTGCTGCTTGGTCGACTCTGGGGAGGCCGCTCAGCCGGAATCATTGCCGGCTGCATGTACCTCGGCACCAACCTCTTCTATCCGTACGCCCACGAGGTCTCGTCCTATCCGCTGTACATGCTGGTCTCCACCGCCGGTGTGCTGGCGGTCTCAATCACCTTGTTTCGTGGGACGGTGCGGTCATCATGGCTCGCAGGGCTGGTGATGGGCCTGCTGATGCTCACGCAGGTGAAGAACTTTACCTTCAACATCCCCATGCTGGGCCTCCTGGGTCTGGCCTGGCTCACCGACGGGAATGGAGACCGCCTCAAGCGGGCCTTGGCCACGCTCATCCCCATGGGGATAGCACTCGGGGGACTGATCGCGACACCCGTTGAGTTTACCCCGCTAAACGTGCTGGTCATGCACCACCGAGAGGAGGTCAACTACGAGATCCCCTACACCTGGGAGCGTACGCTGAAGGCGGATCGCGCAAACCCATCCCCGCTCTCTCCGTATCTCCCCGCCTTTCTGCGGGGGGGTGAGCTAGAGGCCGTCACCGGGGTGATGCTGACTCCCCCCAACCAGAACGTCGTCTCCGCTTTTCCGCAGGATGGGCCCAAGCCTCGCTGGGAGATTGTGCCCGCCACCACCATCCCGCCGCTGGGGAAGCGCCTCTCTCACAACGTGGCCCAATTCGCGACCCTCGGCCCTGGGCTGGGCAGCGTCATGGTGCCCCTCCTTGGCCTCGGGATTGCGCTCGCCTCGGTGGCCCCCACCGCACGAACCCGCCGCTGGCTTGGCCTGCCGAGGGGCTGGTGGAAGGTCGGCGTCCTCTTGGTTCCGCTCGCTTCTTGCTTCGGGTCGTTTAGCCTCAAGTTCAACCTGCGATACGTCTTTCACGCAGCCCCAACGGTCTACGTCCTCATCGGCGTCGGCGTGAGCATCGCCGCTGGACTCTGCATCCGTAGGGGCGGCGTCCTTTGGCGAGGGGCGGCTCAGCTGGCCGCCATTGCGCTCGGAGTCGCCCTCGGCGCGGCGCTCTTCATTCGGGCTCCCCTGCTCGCTGGGCCGCTCGATGAAGCTGCGCTGCGGGCCGCTTTCTTTCGGCTACCGCCTGACGCCCGACAACTGATGGGCAAGGGCTACCGGCTGATCAGCGCTTATGTCGAGTCGCATGTGGACGAGCACGTGCCCATCTACGACTGCACCCCCATCGCACTCGGCCTGTACAGACCGACGGATGAGCGTCTCGTTCGGCCACTCAACGGCTCCGAGCGGGACAAGCTCTGCAAGCGCCAGCTGAAGGCGCCGAGCGGAGAGACACCCCGCGTGATGATCGTGACCTCCATTCCCGAGTTCTTTGGACCCGACGCGGTCACGCCGAGCCACGCCGCGAGAGCGGGCTGGACCCTGCTGTACGGCTATGACATGCACGGCCCTCGTGAGGTCACGGATGACGACGACCTGCGGCAAATTGGTCCGGGGTGGCTGGCGGCCTTCACGGACGCTCCAGCGGCAGCACAGCGCGGGATATCGATGCTCGCCGGCGCCTCGCCCACCACCCGCGCCCTAGAGCCCGACGCCCCCACTCAACCCAACCGCTCCGCCGGCACGCCACAGGCAGGAAACCCCTGATGCGCTGGCTGAGGATGGTGGTCACGGAAGGCCTCCTGCCGGTGGGCATCATGATGGGCGCCACCATCACGATCTTCGGTGAGGCATGGACCCGCATGCACAGCCTCGTGATCGGGGGTGGCAATGCGGTCACGCCGTCCGACGTCAACGGCACCATGTGGTTCTATTGGTGGGTGACTCAGGCCCAGTCTCGTGGCGTCGAGCAGACCACACCCGACGTCATCTGCGCACCAACGGGCCAGAGTCTCGGGAGTAACTTTCCTCAGCATGTGGATGCCCTGATGGCTTCACCGCTGATGTCATCCCTTCCCACGCCGATGGCCTTCAACCTATTTGTCTGCCTCATCCCTGTCCTCGGCGGACTCTCCGCCTTCGCCGCGGCTCGATGGCTCAAGGTAGGCTGGGGAGGTGCCATGATGGTGGCGCTGCTCTTCGGCTTCAACAGCTTGAGCATGCACGAGCTGGCCAACGGCAAGCCTCCGTCCGCATTGGTCTTCACGCTTCCGCTGTTCATGGGGGCATGGTTAAAGAGCCTCACCGCTGAGGGGCGCCGCGCATGGCTCTGGATGGTAGCAGCCGGCCTCGCGGCAGCCCTCGCGATTCAACACTACGTCCTCTATGCCCTCGTGCTGGCGTTCTTTGGAGCCGCCAGCCTGCTGCTCTTTCTGCTGCGTCCGGCCCAAGGCCAGACCTGGAGGCGCGCGGTGGTCGCGGGCGCGGTTGTCCTCACGACTGGAGTCGTGGTCGCATCGCCCTACCTCCATCAGCTCCTCAGTGAGCGTCGCCCGATGCCTGCCGCCTCCGCGCTACGCATCACGGATCCTGCCGTGCTTCGAGAGGCCGGGGAGAGCATCGACGCAGGGTACATTTTTGGCGTCGACGAACGAGAGACGCTGCCACGGAGGGCCGCTTTTCCGACCGTATTGACGCTGGCGACGGTCCTCCTCTTTCCGCTCGCAGGACGAAGCGGACGCCGCTGGCTCGTCGGTGCAATGGGCTTCTACCTGTTGAGCCTTGGCCCCATGGCAGCGGTGTCCGTGCGACCTGAGGTGGAGTGGCTCACCGTGGCCGGCCGAGGTGTGCCTTTGCCGACCTGGTGGCTCAACAAGGTCTTTCCGTTCTCGATTCAATTCTTTCATCCTTGCCGGGTGTTCCCCGCGGTCGTCCTGTGCATGGCGATGGGCGTCGCGATTGCGCTGGGACGCATGGCCCGGCGCGTAGACCGCCCTGCCGCCGCCCACATCGTCGCGATCGTCCTCGCAGCGGTAGGACTGGCCCAGGTCCATGCGCAGGGCGGCCTCCACATGTTGACCGCACCCTGGAGCCCTCACCCGTTCTTCAGCGCTCTGTCTGAGGCGGACGAGCCGGGCGCGATCTTGGAGTTTCCCGTCGGCCTCGGGCACGCCACAGCCCCGTACCAGCTCGTGCACGGATGGAAGCGCTCGGAGTCCCACCACGACACCATCGCAGGGCTGAAGGCGGACCAGCGACCGGAGGACTGCTTTAGGCTCCCCATCTTTGATGATCTCTGGGCGATGTCCCGTGGGAACGCAGGCGCCGTGCCGTCGCCCGAGGACGTCGAGGAGGCCTTTAGGTCGGGGTTCAAGTACTTGGTGGTCTACCGCGCCGGCTTCGATGTCTTGACCCAAGCGGGCCTCTCCGTCGACCGAGAGCGGAGCATCCGCGCGCTGCGTCAGTCCCTGGGGTCGCCGATGGTCAATGACGACGATCTCGTTGTGTTCTCGCTGGAGTCTTCAGAATGAGGCGCGCGCTATGGCTCGCCGCTGCTGTCGCTGCGGCGCTATGGGGAGAACTTCTGCTGAGTCGTCTGGACGACGCGCTGGCAGCATCACGACTCTTTCCCCGACGCGAGAGCGGGCCAGGCCTGGAGGTCATCCTCGTGGTCGCCATGCTCACCGTCGCGGGTGCTCGTGCTCAGCACAAGAGCTGGCTCTCGGTGTTCACGGCCTCCGCCCTCGCCCTCCTGGGACTCTGGGGGACACGCTACTTGGTCGGTATCGGCGGCTCGCCCGACGGATACGGTGCATTGTGGGCCTGGCTCGCAGCCGTCGTCGTCTTCGGCGTCATCATGTCCCACCTCAGACCGAGCCGAATGCGAGATCTGGGCATACAAGCACTGCTCGTCATCATCTCTGCAGCGGTCGCCGACCACCTGGTGGGGGCTCTGGGCATCGACACCGCCGTCATGGATAAGGTCCTCTATTACCAGACGGTCGAGCTGGAGGTGCACACGCCCGCGACGGATGCCGAGCTCCTCTACGGCCTCAAGCCCGGGGCGACTCTGGGCGGGGAAGGCCCCTGGGGCCTGCGAATTGTCCGCGTCAACAGTTGGGGCGCTCGGTCACCCGAGTACAGCCCCGAGCGGCCTGCTGGGCATGAGCGCACCCTGGTCTTTGGGGGCTCGACGCTCTACGGAGCCGGCGTCAGCAATGGCGACACCACCCCTGGGGCCATGGACCGATTGCTGGGCCCCGAGCATGAGGTCTGGAACTTTGGCGCCTGCGCCTACAACACCACCCAGTCTGCGCACCTGGCCGAGACGCTCATCGAGCCGCTGAGACCCGATCGCATCATCATCATGATCACCAACACCGGGCGCCGAGCATTTATGGGCGGCCCTGAACATAAGGATGCGAATAAGCAATCCTACTTCAGCGAGAACCCCTTTCTGTACCTTGAGAACTTCCCGCCCTTGAGGGGACAGCCGGAGGGCGCTCACTTGAGCCTATTGACCCACTCCGCGCTGTACCGAACCTGGGCAGCCTGGGCGAGAGCCTCGCAGGATCCCGACACCACGTACTCCGACCAAGCCGACCGCCGAGCCGTCGCTCGGCTAGAGCAAAGCGCCGCTGCGGCTGCGGTGGAGGTGCTCTATGTCCTCAGCCCCTCACGAGGCAGCGAGATTGGCGCCGCAGACCTGGGCGTCCCCGCAGACCGATGGCTTGACCTTCACGTTCCCGGCCGATCGGGCGACTACCAGGAGGCCCACCCGCCTCCGAAAATTCTCTACGAGTACGCCACGTCCATCGTGCGGTGGCTGAAGAAGCGCTCGGCCGAGTCAGTCGTGGAAGATCGCTGATGGCTCGATAAGCCAGACCCGATCGAAGCCGGGCTCGGAGACCAAGAGATCGTCTGCACCGTCCGCTCCGACGTCGCCGTAGCTCATCGTGCGCCCGAACTCTGATCCAGGCAAGCCTCGGATGACAAGAACACCGTCGTCATCCTGGGAACGCGTACCGGGCGTCCATGCCTCTCGAAAGCCATAGATCGCACCGGAGAGGTCACCGCCTGCGTTGTAGGCACTCACCAAGAGTTCATCACGTCCATCCCCATCCGCATCCGAGAGGATGCGAGCCTGAAGCGCAAAAAAGCTCCCCGCCTCTGTACCCTCTACCCTGACCTCGGCCGCCCCTAGGTCGACGTCTCCAACGATCGATGCGCCGCTGAGAATGAGGATCGTGCCGGTGTCGGTGCGACCGGCCAACGGATCGGTGGAGCGGCCAGTGTTCGAGGACAGCAGAACGTCCGGGATACCGTCGCCATCCAAGTCTGAGGTGACTTGGACCAAGCGCCCCGTCTCAGAGGCCTCCGTTTGGCCCATGAGCCGCGCGTCCCAGTCGCCGACATCCGTGGCCGCAGCGACGCCATTGTAGACGTAGATACCCCCGCTGTCCGTACGGACAACGGTCTCACTGGCCCGGCCCGTGTCCGCCGTGTCGCCACCGTCAGTGATCCTCTCGGCGTCCGCCCGTGGCGCACCGACAAGCAGGTCTTCTATGCCGTCGCCGTCGAGGTCTCCCGATGCCGCACTGCGACCAAACTCGTCGACATCGCCCGCCTCAAGTCCTGTTCCCACAGCCCAACCGATGGCGCTGAAGGTCATGTCCCCGATGTGATCCTCCGGTCTGTAGATGTGGCTGGGTCCGTTGGTGCCAGGGCAACCCACAAAGACAGCCTCCGCTGCTCCGACGTCGACCAGTCGGCCCGAGAGAATCGTCGACCCGCAGGCGTCTTCCGATCCCGAAACGACCGAGTCGAGAAGCATGAAGTCGTCTGTGCTCGGTGCATGAGTGATCTCGTGACCGACGGCGGGCTCATCCACTCGCACCACCGCGTTCTCCAGCGGAGAGCCGACCAAGAGCGATCCGGACCCGAGCTGCCCCAAGGCCGTGCCAAACCCATCGGTTGCTCGCCTTAGAATCGCCGCATCAAGCTCGAGATCGACCGGGCCCGGGGCCAGTCCATCCACGACATACACCCGGCTGTGCAGACCGACCACCGACGGCGCGCCAATGAAGACCTCGCCTTCCCGCCCAACGAACAGGCTCGCTCCGGCCCGACTATCGGGGAGACCGACCAACAACTGGGCGCCCTCCGCGACCTCAAGATCGCCAATCAGTACATCGTCTACGCAGTCGGGCTCGCCGTCGCGGTCGAGGTCATAGAACTCATCCGCGAGATCACCGTCGCAGTCGCTATCGACAAAGTCGCATGCCTCGGGAGCGTCCGGGTAGACGGTCACGTCCGCATCATCGCAGTCCCCTCCGTCGATCGCCCATCCGGTCCCGAGTCCGCTCTCGACGCACAAGAACTCGCCGACCGAGTCGGCATCACCGAAGCCGTCATCGTCGAGGTCGGGAAAGACCAGCGGTGACTCTACGACATCTCCGTCCACCTCGCCGTCACAGTCGTTGTCGACTCCATCACAGAGCTCGGGTGCCGCTGGATAGGTGTCCCCGTCGGTGTCATCACAGTCATCGGCCGCTATCCGGGGGGGGACGATCTCCGTCTCTGCCAAGATCTCAATCGTGCCCTCCGAGGTGAGTCTTCCCGTCGCCGACTCCTCGCCGAAGGCTGCATCCGAGTGGCCGTCCCGGTCTTGGTCAAAGTCATCGTTTCCTTCGCAGTCCGTGTCCTCCCCGTCATACCAAGGGTCGGGAGCCCCAGGGTAGTAGTCCGCTGGGCCAAAGCCGGAGAACGCCTCTCCCGTGGAGGTCTCGCCCGTGTCCGACGCTCCAAGGCCTGTGTCGTCGGCAGGCCCTGATGACGATGGAGCAAAGTCCACGCAGTCGCCGCCTACGTCGACCGGCCAGTCATCGGTGGGCAGGCACATGCAGACGGAGTCGTCGTCATCGCCAAAGCCGTCACCGTCTGCATCCGCAAAGAAGGGTCGACATCCCTCGAGATCGATGCCCTCATCGACCTCACCGTCGCAGTCTCGGTCCACCTCATCGCAGGCTTCCTCGGCGCTCGGAAAGACTGACGGGTCGTCGTCATCGCAGTCACCCCCTGGCAGCGAGGTCGGGACGCCTTCCGTGGCACACCCCTCGGGCAGGGTCTCGCAGGAGGTCGAGACATACCCGTCTCCGTCGCCATCCCAGTCGTCATCGCCCGCGCAGTCCATGTCGCGGCCATCTCGGGGCACATCAAACGCTCCCGGGTAGTAGCTCGGCTCGGTGTCGTCGCAGTCTCCTCCGTCCGTGGCCGTGTGAGGAAAGGACGATGTGCACTGACAGATCTCCGTGCCGTCTTGGCCGAACCCATCGGAGTCGAAGTCCTGAAACCAGGTGATGCAGTCCGGGGCGTCCACTCCCACCGTGTCGCCATCGCAGTTCTCGTCGGCATCCGAGGCGCAGACCTCGATCGCGCCAGGGTTCACGGCCGGGTCGTGATCGTTGCAGTCCGCCTCCGCGAGGTCCTCGGGCCCACACACGCCCTCCGCCGCCTGATAGCCGTCGCCGTCAATGTCGCAGTCGTCCTCACCACCGCAGTTCGAGTCAATGCCGTCGTACCAGACGTCTTCAGCACCGGGGTACACGGTGGCGTCGCTGTCGTCACAGTCCTCATCCATGCCCTCCGGAGCCGGCATCGGCTCCAGGCCGAGCGCTTCGAGTTGCGCGACATAGTCGACCGCCCAGTAGCCGTCCCCGTCGCTGTCGCCGTCCCCGTCCGACTCGTCGCAGTTGTCGTCGATGCCGTTGAAGTAGGTCTCGAGCGGGCGCTGCTCCCGAAGAAAGGGGTTGGAGTCATCGCAGTCGTCCGGATTGTCCACCCGCCCATCGACCGGGCCGCAGGCCTCGACGGAGGCCTGCGCATCACCGTAGCCATCGCCGTCCCGATCCTCGTAGACGGTGACCACCGGAAGGCCCTCATCAGTCTGTCCATCGCAGTTATTGTCCGCGCCGTCACAGACCTCATCTGCTCCTGGGAAGACCAACCCATCGGAGTCGTCACAGTCGCCCGCTTCCGAAGCGAAGCCATCGGGCTTTGTGCAGCTGTACGATGCGTCCGCCTCATCTCCGAAGCCATCTTGGTCTACATCGCGGTACCACGCGCGCTTCGCGCCGATCGAGGCGTCGTCGTTGTCGCAGTCGTCGGCGATGCCCACGCCGTCCTCATCCGGATCGAGACGCCAAGACTCGTGCTCGTCCGAGATGTATGCACAGCCCTGAGTCAGCCACACCATCCACAGCCAGCGCATCGACACCCTCGCCCTCCTGACCGATTATTGCACGTGCAGGAACGGACTGCAGTATGGAGCCAAGGTGAAGCGCGACACATGGATAGTGATGAAGTTTGGGGGCAGCTCCGTGGCGTCCCGCGATCGCTGGGCAACCATTCGAGCGCAAGCCGCCGCTCGACAAGACGCAGGGTACCGACCAGTCATCGTTTGCTCTGCCATCAGTGGTGTGTCGAACACCATCGAAGCCATCCTGAAGGGTTGCGCCAGCGGCCATCCAGAGGCTGGGCTCGCTGCGCTGCGCGAGCGACACCAAGCTC
>CAZKOI010000010.1:0-21572 GCA_964554315.1 uncultured Enterobacterales bacterium
GCCGATTGGCCTCGACAGCGATGCCTAGGTGGGGCGTGAAGACGACTCGGCCTGGGGGACAGACAGCGGCCAGCCACCGTCCTTGTTCGGCGACCTGTTGTACCGATTGAACCTGCTTATCCAGGTGCACAAAGTGCGACCCCGTCACCACAGCGGTGGCGACGGTCATTACGCTGAGTGCGACCTGACGACCCGTGAGTCGGTCAGGCCATCGGTCAGCAAGCGCCACAGCGAAGAGAGGCGCAAGAACCATGGTGTGCTCAACGTGCAGTGCGCCGGGCAGCGCATGCACCATGACACCGAACACCAGCGCAGACCGAAGCCCAGGAATCGCGCCTCGCGCCCCAGGCCCAAGCGCCGTCGCCCAGAATGCAAGGACTCCACCTTGCCAGCCAAGCCAGGACAACCGCTCCACGATGCCGAGGGCATCCCCTAAGTGAAACCCAATGAGCTGCGAGACCACCGAGCTCACCGGCGTGCCCACCAGCGGGGAAAATGCCAGCAACAGGCCGGCTGCGAGCCCACCTGACGCCCACAGACCTCTCCGAGGAAAGTGAGCAAGACAGAGAATTGAGATGGGGATGAGCAACGTCAGCCGAGTCCCCGCGCTCAGACCGAGCAAGACGAAGCCAAGTGCGACTCGCAGTCCGTCCTGAGCCGCGATGAGCAAGAGCCCCACGCTCAGCAAGAGAATGCAGAGCGCATAGGGCTTCGCAAGGACTCCCGTCGACAACATCAGCGGCTGGGAGGCCATCACCAGGAGCGCCGCGAAGCCCCCCGAGCGCCCAGACACACGTGTCCCTGCGGCAACACACGCCATGAGCCCGAGCACGAGCATCACCCAAGAAATCCACCGCGCCGAGAGAATCATGCCCTCCCCAGCATCCAACATGCCCGCCATCACGCGGGGATAGACCAAACCCTGATTGAACACAAAGTCGCGAACCGGCATGAGGCCCGCATCCACCTGCCGCGCAGCGTAGAGGTACCAGCCCTCGTCCTCGTTGAAGAGGCCCCTCTCCACGAACCAGAGCCCCAGCGACAGGTACATCACGAACAAGGCCATTCGAACAGGGTTTGTGCGCTGATCTCGGTTTGAAGCCATGGACCATGCTATCTCCTCTGTATGGATCAGATCGAAATCGGCATCATGGCGCACAATGAGGCCGCCAATCTACCGGCCTTGATGACGCGCCTTTTAGCGGAGCCCGTGTCGGCGCAGATCTGCATCGTGTCGAGCGGAAGCACGGACGGAACCGACGCGATCGCGGAAGGCCTTGCCGCTCAACACGACCACGTCCGAGCGATCATTGAACCCAGCCGACAGGGCAAAGCCCGGGCCATCAACCGGTTCTTGGCGTCCCTCTCCCCGTCTACTCAGGCCGTCGTTATCATCAGCGGGGACGTGATTCCCGACCCGGGTAGCCTCGAACGGCTCCTCAAGCCGCTTCGCGATGACGACGTGAGAATGACCGGAGGTCGCCCCTGTCCTGCCAATCCCACCCGGGGCATGGTCAACCGAATCGTCCACTTCCAGTGGGTGCTGCTCGATCACATCGCACGCCAGCGGCCAAAGCTCGGTGAGATGGTGGCCTTCAGGCCACCCATCGATCCGCTCGACCCTGACACAGTCGTGGACGAAGCCGCCCTTGAAGCACAGCTCACTCAACAGTCAGGTCGGCTGGTGTATGTGCCTGAGGCCACGTTGACGAACCACGGGCCGCAGTGCTGGTCGGACCTGATTGCTCAGCGAGAGCGCATCTGGGTTGGACATCGTCGGCTGTTTCAGCGCACCGGCTACCGCGTCTCGACCCAGCGCTTTCGCGACCTGGCTGGGCCCGCATTTTCTTTTGTGCTGGAGCACCCCGGCTGGATTCCCGTTGCAACAGCGGCCGCTCTCGTCGAGGTGCTCGCGAGGGCGAGAGGTGCTGCACTTCGGCACTT
Source organism: uncultured Enterobacterales bacterium (assembly GCA_964554315.1). Taxonomy (GTDB): domain Bacteria; phylum Myxococcota_A; class UBA796; order UBA796; family UBA796; genus UBA796. The sequence continues at coordinate 1,945 of CAZKOI010000010.1, forward strand.
CGGACAGGAGCTTCCGACCATCTGGCCAAGGCTCGAGAGCACCAGCCCAGGGCGTCCGCTGCTAGAGCGCCATCATCCGCTCGAGCGGAGCTAGCGCCGCGACGCGGAGGTCCTCGGACATCTCCAGACGAGGACTGAGGTGGAGCAAGCAGTCTCGAATCTTCTCGAGCGTGTTCCGCTTCATGTGAGGGCACTCGTTGCACGCACACGTCTCATCCATGCCCGGCAGCGGCAGGAAGGTACGGTCGGGGCGCGCCTTCTGCATTTGATGCAGGATGCCCGCCTCTGTGCCCACAATGAAGATCTCTGCGTCGTCAGTGGTGGTCGCATAGGTCAGCAGGCTCGATGTGCTGCCGACATGATCCGCATGCGCGAGGAGGCTCGGCTCACACTCGGGGTGGCAGATGACCTTGGCCTCCGGGTGCCGCACCTTGAGCTCAATGAGTCGCTTCTCACTGAACGTCTCGTGCACGATGCAGGTTCCTTGCCAGAGCTTCATCTCCCGACCCGACTGCTTCCGAAGCCAGGCCCCAAGGTTTCGGTCCGGGCAGAAGAGGATGCCTTGGTCCTGTGGAATGCTCGCAATCACGGACTCGGCGTTGGAGCTTGTGCAGATGATATCGGAAACCGCCTTGACCTCCGCTGAGCAATTCACATACGAGACCAGCTGATGGTTCGGGTGAGCGGCCTTCCACGCCGCCACGTCGGCACCGGGAGCAGCATCAGCCAGGGAACAGCCTGCATCCATGTCCGGGATCAAGACGATGCGTCCCGGGTTCAAGATCTTCGCTGTCTCGGCCATGAAGTGCACGCCACAGAAGACGATGACGTCGGCATCCGTGTCCCTTGCCATCTTCGCGAGCTGGAGCGAGTCTCCGATGAAGTCCGCGAGATCTTGGATATCGGGGTCTTGGTAGTAGTGAGCGAGAATGACAGCGTTTCTTGCTTCGCGGAGCGCGTCAATCTCGTCAAAAATGTCTTGATGAATAGCCATGCCCTCCCCTATCCCGGTGCAGGCGAGGGGGTCACGCCTGACCGTGACATCAAACCTAGATTACTTCTAGAGTTGATGTTGGCATGTCAACTATGGTAGGTTGATTTTATGCGACTCGTCTTCCTGTTCCCGCTTCTGGTGGGTTGCTTCGCGCACCGTGGCTTGAGGATTCCTGGCCCGACCGGAAATGTGGGCTCGGAGCGGGTGGCCTATGTCCCACCCGAAGTGCTGGAGCCCGAGCACCTGGAGCCGCCAAGCAAGGGGACTCGCCTCGGTCGTCGGGTCGCCAAGGCGGCGGAGGGCTTCTTGGACAAGAAGAAGCTCATGGTCCAAGGGGAGAAGTATCGCTACGACTGCTCCGGCATGGTCTGTGCCGCTCACGTGAAGGCGGGGATACCGACATCGGGCAACACGAAGATGCTGTACGACAAGGCCAAGGACCTGGGCGTCTTCCACAAGCGCAAGCGACCTGATGTGGGTGATGTGGCGTTCTTCAGCAACACCTGGGACCGAAACAAGAACGGCCGACGCGATGACAAGCTCACGCACATCGCGATCGTCGAGGCCGTCGAGGCCGACGGCACCATCAGCCTCATCCATCTCGGCGGGTCGGGAGTCAAGCGCATGGTGATGAACATGCGCCACCCTGATCGAAAGCTGAGCGCCCAAGGAAAGCGCTGGAATTCCGTTCTTCGGACCGAGAAGGACGGCGGTCCGGTGCTGACGGGGGCCCTCTGCGTCGGCTTTGGAAGCCTGTGGGCAGAGTCAGAGGGGTGGTTCGCCTCGCTCTAAGCCGTCGCGCAGGTCACTGCTTGAGGAGGTGCGGACCGAGCCAGAGCGCCGGTATGCCTGAGGCTTGCCATGCACGGATCGCATCCGTTGGCGTTCGAACCATCGGCTCCTCGTGCATGTTGAACGATGTGTTGATGAGCACCGGGGTGCCGGTCTTCTCCCCAAAGAGGGTCAGCACGCGATGGAGCTCAGGATGCTCTTGCTCTCGGACCAGCTGAGGCCGTGCCGTCCCATCCACGTGGACCGCAGCGGGACACTGCTCTCTAAACTCCCGTGTGGCATCGAAGCAGACAGTCATGAAGCGGGCCGCCTCATGAGCCTTGTGTGAGCCAATGAACCATCGCTCGACGTCTTCTTCGCGAACCATGGGCGCGAAGGGCATGAACTCGCTTCGATTCAGCATCTCGTTGAGCCAATCGTTGATGGATCGATCGAAGGGGGCTGCAAGAATCGAGCGGTTTCCAAGCGCTCTCGGACCCCACTCCATGCCACCCGCGCAGCGCGCAACCACTTCACCCGATGCGAGCGTACTGGCGACACGCTCAAGAAGCTGCCCGGTCTTTCGCTTGGGGAGCCCGGCCACCGTCAGCGCCCGCCTAATCTCGCCGTCGTCCGCGGCTGTGCCCAGAAAGACATGATGGGTATCCCGCGGCGTACTCCCGGCACTCCCGAGCGCACATCCCACGGCAAGGCCCCCATCCCCCATATGAGGCATGACCCAGAGAGAGCGCACCGATGGCAGAGCCGCAATCCGCTGGTTCAGCTTCACGTTCGCGAAGATACCCCCTGCCACCGCGACATCGCTACAGCCCGTCTCCGCCACCCAGTGCCCCACAAAAGGCACCACAGCATGCTCCAGCACCTGCTGAGCTGCCGAGGCCACCTCCTCCCGCGAGAAGCGGTCAAGGACGGACCAGAAGGCATCATCAGCCCGAGCCGCTCGCCGAGCACAGTCCTTCGAGAACCCCGGCGCCTCAAACCGTACCCGGTCCGCCATGTGGGAGACCAGCGCGGGTGGAGGCTCCACGTAAGCCGCAAGCCCAGTGACCTTCCCTTCATGACGAATGGCTGTGAAGCCTAGCTTCTCGGTCACCCGGCTGTAGAAGGTGTTGATCGATGCCAGACCTGACTGCTTCCAGAGCCGATCGAGCTGGCCGTTGCGACCCATCGAGACCGTGGCAGAGACACCATCTCCCATCGCATCGACCGTTACGACCAGGCAGCTTGACCGGCCCTGGGTTCGGTAGGCTCCTTCGGCATGCGCGCGGTGGTGATCCATCATCTCCACCGAAGCCTTGGCAAAAGGGCGTGCCCGAAGACGACGCTCTAGGATTCGTCGACAGGCGTCGACCTCGAGCGTGTGCAGCCCTGTCGCCCTCAAGGCGCACTGGTAGACAATGTACCGATGCAGCCAGGGTGAGAACTGACCCCCAGCGCGAGCGGCAGCGTGCTGCGACGGCATCGCGCGGAGCGGTGCTGAAGGGGTGAAGGCCGTTCCGACCACAATGCGATCAACGTCTCGCTCGCGAAGCCCAGCCAAGCCCAACACCTCGTCGATGGCGCCCCAGGGAAAGGCTCCCGAGTGCTTGACTCTATCCACTCGCTCCTGGTTTACCGCGGCCACGAGACGCCCGTCGCTGACGATGGCTGCACCGGCGTCGTGGTTGTCCGCTATCCCCAGGATGATCATGCTCGAAGCTTACAGGGAGTGAGGCCCATCTGACCACCTTCGGTTGCGGTTCTCTCTAAGCAAGACTGTTTTTGCGCAACAAGCCAGCGACCCGGGCTTCCCTTGGACGCGCGCGATCACGGCGGGATCACCTTGGGTGTGGCCTCTGGCCACAGGAGGCTTTGCGCCGACCGACCACAAACCCCCAATCCACAGGGGTTGACCATCCATGGCGCGCTTCGTACGAGGCCCGTGGCTGTTCAAGGCACGCCGCGTCGACCTATGCTCAGAGCATGACCCGAGTCCTCGCCGTCGTCCCACACTTTCCGACCGCCGACGAGAGTGCCGACGGACAAGCAAACTACCTTACCCAGCTGGTACCGGTCATGGCTGAGATGCTGGATGGCCCCCTGGAGATCATCGCACTTCGGTTCGGGACTCAGGCTCCAGAGGAACGCGGGGCCAACTGGCGCGTGCATCGAGTCTCGCCCCCAGAGCCGCTGGATGATGTCTTCGCACTCTATCTGCCTCAGCACCTCCGGCCGGCTCTGGATACATTGACGGCACACGCTGTGCAGGCGGCGCGGCGAGAGACGGAGCAAGTTCCCGTGTGGTGCCACGGCTATGAGACGGGTGCCGTCGTCGCCGCGCTCCGAAAGGCGGGACACCATGTCGTGGCCGTCCCCCACTACTCCGTAGGCGTCGAGACCCTCCATGACCTCGCACTCGGCGACGACCCAACGCGCGCACGGGCCTTCGACAGCCCCTGGGCGACTCGCCTCGGCCGCACCTGGCCTGCGCCCGCCCGCGCGATGGGTGTGAGGTGGGCCAGCAGGGTGGGCCGATGGGGACAACAGCTTCCACTTCCCGCCGCCATCCGTACACAGTTTGCAAAGCTCGACCTTGAGCGTCAATTGATCGCCCATGCCTCCCGTATCGTGGCCGTGGGGCCCAGCTTTGAGGCCGAACTCAACGCCCTCTACCCCTGCTCGGAGCATCGAACCGAGAGCGTCATTGCCGGACCACCCAGACGAATCGAGGCCCGCGCCTGGCCTTGGTCCGAGGAGCCCGACCGAGTCCGCATGCTGATGGTCGGACGACCCACGGGCCAGAAAGGCTGGGACTATGCTGCCGAGGCCCTCTCGGGGCTGAGTCGCCAAGCCCTTGAGCGCATCGACCTCGTCCTCATCGGTGGCCTCGGCTGCGGCGACGGGCCTTACTCCGCCTACAGCCAACGGGTGGCGGCGGACTTTGAGGCGATTAAGGGCATCCGCCTGCGCAACCTCGGCGCCTGCTCGCACACCGAGACGCTAGCCCACATGGTCTCGGCCGATCTGCTGCTCTTCCCGAGCGTCTTCGAGCCCCTTGGGCTCGTGCTGATTGAGGGGCTCACTCATGGCTGCTGTGTTCTGGCATCAAACGCAGCCGGCCCGAGCGACATCCTGCAAGCGCCATGGGGCCAGAGGGTCGACTTCAGCGTGCCCCAGGAGCGCGTCCACCAATTCCGAGCTGGCCTCCAAGCCTTTATTGGGCTGGACAGGGGGGAGATCGATCGGCGGAAAGCCCTCGCGAGCGTGGCCGGCCAGGGTCTGTCATGGACCTCCTGCGCCGAGGTCCACCTGGACGCCTTGATGTCTCGGGGCGCGTAGGGCCTGCACAAGCCAGAGCAACGCGACCAGTTGACCGACCCCCGCGGCCACAACCAGCTCTGTTCCGCTGACGGTGTGCCGGAGGACCCAGACCACAGAGATCTGCACCATCAACCCCATCAGGAGCGCGCGCAGCGTTCGTCCCAAGTGCCATTGGGCAGCAAGCTGGACCAGCAGGACTTGGGCATAGAAGACAGGTGCGATGACCATCGAGGCCGTGGCGGAGGGTGAGACAGCCGCCACAATCATGCCGTGTCCGCGAGCCAGAAAGGGGAGCAGCAGCCACGCCAGACCCGAGGCGATCGCACCCACCATCAGGCCGTTTGACGACCAACGAACCGGCGTCGGACGCGTGCCCTCCGACCAGCGCCGCTGGCAGTCACGCAGCATGAGGCTCGCGGCGATCCAAGGCACCAAGGCAAGCCCACGCACGACCATGGTGCCCACCTGAAGGTGGCCCAGCTCTGAAGCCGGGAGAAACACACGGCCCGCCAGCACGTCCGCGTTCCCGAGCAGCCAAGACCCCAAACCAAGTGCCCAGTAAGCCCAGGTTTGTCGGAGATAGGCGCCGAGCCCGATGCCGATCGGTAGCTGCGGTCGCAGGCCTCCGTTGGGCTGGTTTCCGACCCATGATGCCACCAGGAAACAGCCTCCTGAGGCCGCCCAGACCAAGCCGAGGTGCTCCGGCAGGGCCACCCCCATCAGCAATACGACGGATGCGCCGAGTGTCCCCCATATCTCTGCCTGTGGGCGGGAAGCCCCCCGCAGCCAACCGAGGCCTACGGCACTCAGGCCCTGCAGGCCGGCCCCAAGAACGAGACCTCTAGCCAGGGCAACGAGGCCTGGCTCATCCACCTGAGCCACCCACTCAGCGGACACGTAGAGCGCACATGTCGCGAAGCCGCCGAGCAAGAGAAACCACCCATAGAGCGCGCCTGGACGGTGAGAAGCCGCGCCGTCAAACACCGCTCGATCGGTGAGCCCCATTCCGGCCACGTTGCCCACCACCCAGCACACCGCGAGTGTCGCCGCCATGACCCCGACACCCTCCGAGCCAAGGGAGCGCCCTACCCAGACGGAGAAGGCCAAAACCGCGAGCTTGTGGGCTCCTTGAGCGACCCATAGGCCGCCGGCTGAGGCCCAAAATTCACGGCGCACACAGCCCTCCGACGGGCCTGGGCCCCGACCACTTCAGCCCCGGCCCCAGGTGCCCACCGACGCGTCCGCTGAGCACATAGAATCCATCCTGACGATGGGCGGCTCGACCTTGGACCGCGCCAATGAACGCATCGATGGGGTCGTCCTGTGAGCACTGAAGGTTCTGTCGAAGCCATGATGCCTGCTCGGAGGTTGGAGGCCAGGGCTGTGCCCCTTCATCCAGGAATATCAAGGCCGAGAAGTCGTCGGGATGGAGCCCTTGGTAGCGCGCAATCCGAAGCTTCGGATCCGTGAGATTGACCACCTGTAGCCCAGGATGAGCCATCGCCAGGTAGTAGCGAGCGGCGTAGTCATGCTGGGTTCCCATGGTCACCAACCCAATCGGTCCAAGACCGGTTTGGGTGTCGGTCCAAGCCAGCACTGCATCAAGATCCGCTCGAACGCGACGGTTCACCGCATCCTCCATGGGCCGGAGGAAGTCAATTCGACGGAGCCTCCACTCGTGGAGGGGCAGCGGGCGGGTGAGCGCTGTGGGGAGTAATGACGATACATCGAGCCCCACAACCAGCCACTGACCGAGCGCGATCACCATCGCCAACCCGCGGGCACGACCACGGACACCGCTGAGTCCTAGCGCAGCGAGCGCAACCACGGGCGGGATCAACGCAAGCCCGTACCAGCTTGCCTTGCGCTGCATCCAGCTGAGCGCCAGCCAGGGCACCACAAGCCACCAAACCAAGATCCATCGATGGGGGGAGTCCAGCCGCCTCGCTCTCCACAACCCCCAAAGCAAGACGACGCTGAGCAGCGGTAGGGCATAGTCGGTCACCATCAACAGCACATATGCGCCCAACCACACCACACGATGGGACAGCACCCCTCCCTTTGCCACCACGTCGGTCTGAACCAGAGGATCCGCGAAGGCACGCGTGACACGCTCCATGGCGCCCATCATCCAGTCGACATCCGCCAGGATTACAAACGGCACCAGGAGAGCACAGGGCCCGAGCAGCGCAGCCCACCCCTTGCCCCCTCGGGCGGCTCGAACCAGCGTGGTCAGCACCGGACCAATCACCACAAGACCGGCGATGACCACCTCTCCCGAGCCCTCGCCCGATCGACTGAGGGACCAGAGCGCGAGCGAAGCAACCAGTGCCACGCCCCAGCGCTTCAGGTCATCGGAGTAGAGGAGAAGACAAACCACTAATGTCGACATTGAGACGAGCCCTAGGTGAGGCTCAATGTATAGCGAAGACCCCACCAAGCCCGGCGCACCGAGCGCCATCACTCCAGCAAACAGACCGGCCTCTGGCCCTGCCATCCGTCGTCCAATGGCGTAGAGCGCCGCCACAAGAACCACGAGGTAGCCCACCTGGACCACCAGCGGTGCCCAGGTGCCCGCGCCGGAGGCATGCGTCAGGAGAGCCATCCAGGCCAGCGGGTGCGGCAGATCGATCCAGGTGTGACTCTGGACGTTACCGAGGACGCGATCCCAAAAACCACCCCAGCCCACGTCGTGAGTCGGCGTAAATCGGTCACTGAACCACGTCGGATGAAACATCCCAAAGCGGCCGTCTGCCGGCACCTCACCCTCGAGCAAGTCCACCATCTGGGGGACCAGCAAGAAGCCATCGTGGGAACTGTGAGGCGGAAGCGGCATCTGGCTGTGCCTGAACAGGAGCATGGCCGCAGTCACGGCGAGCAGTACGGCAAGCCATCTTGTCGCGGCCCGATGTGACACTCTAGCCCCCGAGCGTCCGCAAGAACTGCTCCACCTCGACATCGCCGGGAAGGGCATCTCGTGCGACCCTCAGCGCACCTCGTGCACCCTCCAGGTCGTGGAGCCTCTGAAGGGTCAGGGCTCGACTCAGCGCCAGGGAGCCGACAGGTCCACCTCTCGCCTCGGCGAGCTCATACCAAGCCAATGCACCCTCATGCAGCTTGAAGAGGGTGGCGTGATGCCCCGCTGTGGCAGCGCCTAGTGCCGTCCCATCGTCAAAGGCACGAATGGTACGAATGACCTCCTCTTCTGTCATCGCCCGGTTCTCATGAAGCTGCGCCCGACGCTCGGTAAAGTGATCGAGCCGAAAGCCATCGGATCCGGCGAGGGGCGTCTCGGCCAAGAGCCGTCTGAATTCCGCCGCCCTGCCTGCAAGACCCGGCAGCAGCGACTGCTCGATCATACACCCAACGAGGATCTCCGCGATTCTTCGGTGGCCGAGCGCGTTGGGGTGGCAAGGATCGAAGAAGACATCCTCTCCCGTGATGCCACCGCGAGACTGTGCCGCGAGGTGCACGGATGTATCGCAGAGGCCCGCCCCACTCTCCACCGCGAGCGTCCGAAGGGTGTCCCTCATCGGCTCGCTCGAGCGGCGGGGACGAGGGTCGAGGTACTCCGCCATCTCGTAGTGATGCTTCGCCGCATCCCAGCGCTGATCTCGCTCGAGCAAGGTGGCGACAGCATGATGGTCCGCCTGACTCTTTAGCAGCGGCTGGACATCCTGAAGAGCCGCGCTCGACGTGACCCAATCTCGCCGCCGACCGGCCTCATCCAACACACGAACCCCGTCCTGTACACCTGCACTCAGCTCAGGCGGAGCCCCATGAAAGGCAAACGAACGGAGCTGGTCCGCAACCGTGGATAGCAGGACGGGGACTCCTGCCTCGCGCGCATCGCGAATCAGCCTCGCCATGTGCTCACCGTAGAGCAGGACCCCAAGCTCGCGCTCGTCGGGGTTGATCTCGGCCTCGATGGAGTCGACTCCCCGCACCGGCTCGTCGGCGACCGCGCTCAACGCCGCGGGCCGAACCAGCCTGCGCAGGTGGCGATAGAGGTGTGACCCCGACAGCCGCCGACGAGCCAGCTCCGCGCGCACATCAAAGTCGGGATTGGCCTGCTTGAGCGCTCGCAGCTCGTAATACTCGTTGTTTCCAGAGTAAACGACAAAGAGACTCGCGGACTGTGTCTGAGCGGCGGCACGAACCAAGTCCGCCACTTGTCTCGAGCCTTCGCCTCCGGCGCCGAGATTGATCACCTCGACGGGCGTATCGGGCAGCAGCCGCTGCAGAAATCGCTGAGTCCATCCTGCGAAGCCCGAGAATCGGGTCATGTGGTACCCCTCGGTCGCGCTTCCGCCGAAGAAGAAGATCCGTATTCCGACCGGCTCACGGAGCGCGACGATGTTGGGCCCGCCATAGATCACCGAGTCTTCCGTGGGGCCCGGGCTGACAATCGGCTCCTCATGCCGCTGAAAGGCCAGGGGCGAGGTGAGCGTCTCGGGTGCCTCCTCCACGAGCATCCTCAAGCCAACCTCGGCCATGGCCAAGAAACCGGCGCTGACGAGCAACCCAAGGATCACCTTTCGGATGGAGCGGGGCATGAGATGTTCTGTCCTCTTACTTCGCAGCTTATCGGGTCCACAGCACGACGTGGGTTATTCAAGCGGCATGAAAGCCGGCGCCGTATTCCTCATCCTCTTCATCTTGGCCATCATGGCTGGGATTGTGGTGTGGGCCATCTCTCGCGCTCAGCGCCTCTCTCGTGCTCAGTATGCGGCGATGATCTTGGTGGCGAAGTCGCGCGGACTTCGCTTCGTGGATGACCCCGATCCAATGGTGCGGGTTCGGATGGACGGACAAGTTGACGGGGTTGAGGTTCGGGTGCGGGCCCTCACGATTCAGATGGCGCGACAATCGGCCCCTGTTCTCGAGGTCTCGGCCCGAGGGCGTCATGTTCCCGGTCCGGGTGTGGTGATTCGGCGCTCCGGCTTGGCAAACACGACGCTCATGGTCGATGGTGACGCGTCGGCGCGAGAGACTGATCTCCTGAAGCAGCCCGAGGTTCGCCGCTTACTCCTCTCGGCAACCGACCCTCTCTGGGCAGGCACATCGGGAGAAGGCGCCATGGATCACACCGGCGTCTGGCTGAGGAAGAGCGGACACCAGGGCGACCCCGATATTATCGAGGAGATGCTTCGGCGAGCCGTCGCCGCAGCGCTAGCCTTCGACAAGGCCTGTGATAACTAGTGTGCGGAATGCGCGGACCGTCGGGTATGTTACGACCGACCTACCCTCACTCCAAACCCTTTCCTTTTGGGCGCAGCATGCTGCACGACATGGACCCATCTGGTGCCCTTTTCCGGATCGGTACCGTTGCAGCCTTGGCATTGAGCAGTGCAGCCGCCTCTGCCGCCGACGTCCGCGTCCGTATCTCCGGGATGTCCTGCGTCTCGTGCGAGGCGAAGGTCACGGACGCGCTCGATGCCCTCGCGTTCCTCTCGAACAGCACCGCATCAACACCCTCAAAGCAGGCCTGCGCAACCGTAGTGGGCCCCCTGGATTCGGACGCCATTACGGCCGCCATAGAGGCGCTGTCCTACCGTGTCACCGCAGTCGAGGAGCTGGAAAACTGCACGATTGAGAAGAACCGCTTTCCAGACAACTGGGCCGAGACAGACGGACTCGACGTCGCCGTTATCTCGCGTGGAGAGGAGGTCAGCCTCGAGTCTCACCTGGTCTCGGGTAAGTTCACCATCTTCGACTTTGGGGCGCCCTGGTGCGGGCCATGCCATGTCGCCGAGAAGTTGCTCAAGGACTACCTGCGCGACCACAGCGACGTCGCGGTTCGGGCGGTAATCCTTGATGCACAGGACGCGAACCAGTCCTTCGCCATGGACGTGGTCAACCAGCACCTACTCAGCGCCCCCGGCCTACCCTACTTCATCCTCGCCAGTCCCAGCGGCAAGATCATCAGCAAGGGCTCCGATCTCCCGCGCATCCTCAAGAAGATCGACAAGAAACGATGACGACACTCTGGGCCATCTGGATGAGCCTCCTGCTGGGTCTTCCCGCCGCGTTCGGTAGTTGACCGGGCTGATCGAACCCCAACCTCCAGGCTGGAGGCTTCCAGACAGATCCCGCCCTCGCTCGAGGCGCGTTCCGGCTTGATGCTGTCGCATCGGCATCGTCCGTCACGTTCTCTCACGACGCTCACTGTCCTGAGATTTCGCCCAAAGACTGTGCGAACCCAGACATCGAGATCATTCCGCACGAGCATCATCAGGGCGTCACCATGGTTCGGTCTCAGGTGTCGGTGTCTTATGGCCTTGGCCAGGGCTGGCAGCTGCTCGGTCAGCTTCCGGTGGACACCAAATTTCTGACCATTGACTACACCACGCCAGACGGCCAACCCTACACGCCACCCTACGGAAACATTCACCACCGCGATGAGACGCTCTTCGGACTCGGCGATGGACGGGTTGAGGCACAACACTTCGTTCGAACCTCGAAGGCGTGGGTTGTCGGCGCCGGCTTCGGCACAACCATTCCCTTGGGCCGGACCGAGGAAGACCCCTACAAGGCGGCGGCAGAGTCCAAGACCCACCAACACATGCAGATGGGGTCAGGCACGTTCGACCCGGTGTTCTCTGCCGCCGCCGTGTGGTCCTCTCATCGATGGGGGTCCATGATCAATGCCAGCGGCCGCCTGCCTCTGATGGAGAACAGCAAGCGCTACCGCCCCTCCGCTTCATTCGAGATCGGGGCCGGACCGTCGTACCGCTTCAACGCGAAGGTGATGACCACAGCACAAATCGCCCTCATGAGAGAGGGGCAGGCCGAGTGGAGCGGGACACCGGACCCGATGTCGGGCCGGACGGTGCTCCAGGGAAGCGCCTCGCTCATCTACCGACTCAATCCCATGTGGGCGACACTGGTGCAGCTTCAGAGCACCCTGGCCCAATGGAGCGATGCGGATCTCATCGTCCAGCGCTTCAAGGGAACCATAGGCCTTTCTTGGACACCTCAAGCTAAGGCCCGGCCAGCCAGCCCGCGCTGACTGGGATAGGCCTGCTGCATGAAGTACCTGCTCATGCTCCTCTTCGGCTGCGGCTCCGGCGGCGGCTTTGTCGGCCAACAGGCAGAGGACCCCGAGCCCGCTGAGGCTCGCTCGGGCCTGATTGGCCTTTCGGGTGGTGAGTTTTTTCTCGGTGAAGTCGACAGCGATGAATGGGGCGCCTACTTCGGTGAGCCTGGCCAATACCGCTCGGTGATTCCGGCGCATACCGCGGAACTCGACGACTTCTACATCGACCAATTCCCGTTTCCCGGCGTCGAAGGGGCGGACTGGTTCACGGATGGCGCCCACCACAGCACCATCGAAGCCCTCGACGCCAAGCTGGCAGACTTCGGACGGCGAGCCTGCACCATCACCGAGCTGCTGTATGCCGCCGCCGGGCCGGACAATCTTCGGTACCCCTATGGTGATCAGTACACCGCTGACCTCTGCGACGGTGACGACGCAAACCCTCAGCCCCTGGGAACCTTCACTCAGTGTGAGAGCCCGCTCGGGATTCGCGACTTCATGGTTCGCTCAACCTGGGGGCGCATCGACGACCAAGCGCGGAATGCCATCGACGGCTCGGGCGACCACGAGGGCATCCCCTCGGATGTGGAATTCGGCGTCTACGGCGGTACCAGCCGAGAAGACACGATTCAGGCCCCCACCAACTTCGGCTTCCACACCCACGCCAAGAACGGCGAAGATCGGTACCTTGACGACGGCTTCCGGCTCTGTGCGGATGAGCCCCCTTCTTCTCCGCAGGACGTGGCGTTCGAGCGCTGGATCGATGGCGCAGTCGCCGCAGGCAGCTTTGCTGAACTGTTTGCAAGGTGATCGGGTATCTGTTCGCCGCCGAGATGGGACTCCTCGCCCTCTGGGCATCCGTCGCTTGGCTTCTGGATGCGTATGGAAGGCGCACGCTCTCCGATGAACCCGCTGACGTGATCATCGTTCCCGGGTGCGCCGTGACCTCTGATGGAACACCCTCGGCAGCGCTGGCCCGAAGAGTACGACTGGCCGTTAGTCTCGCTAATCAGGGACGCGCACCGCTGATTGTCTTCACGGGTGGGCTCGGCCGATATCCCCCGACCGAGTCTGAGGCCGCGCGAACGCTCTGCGTCCAATTGGGTGTACAGGCCGACCAAGTCCGAGTGGAGACACGCTCCACCAACACCGCGCAAAACGCCCGCTATGCGGCGGAGCTCTTCGATAACGCCGCAGACCTGTGCGTCGTTATCGCGACCGATGGCTACCATTGCTTCCGGTGCAAGCGCCTGTTCTCGCGGTTCTTTCGCAGCGTTCGATGCGCAGGCGCCACTCCTCCCGCGCGGTCTCGCGTTCGAGGCGCAATGCGCGAAGTCGTTAGCCTCGCCAAGATGGTCGTCCTTGATCTCATCCCCCGGTGAATGCCGACACCTTGTATTCGTAGGGGCTCAGGCGTAAGCTTCACCCTCTCCGGAGTTGATCATGCCAAAGTTCCCCATCCTCACGATCGCTTTCGCAGCGGCAGCGCTATCGTCTACGGGTTGCGACAAGCTCGACGAGGCCCTGATGTGTGCACCCGCCTGCGACAACATCCAGACCTGCGGCGACGAGGTCACACCGCCCACCATGGATCTCGGCCTCGGGGATATTGACCTCGGCGTTGAAGCACCCTCGCTGGTCGACTGCGCAGTCAATTGCACATCCGATGATCGGGTGACTTTGGGCTACTCCAACTGCCAGATCGAGTGCATCGAGTCCGAGGCATGCGGAGACATCAACGGCTGCTGGAACGTGACCAGCGATGTCTACGCCAGATACTGCTCGGTCGACACACCTCCTATCGAGGCGGCAGCGACGGAGAGTGGGGATGCTCCCGAGGTTGCTTCGGGCACCGTCTCCGGATCATCTGAAGCGGACACCATCATGGATAACCCCGCGGTCGAAGCGTCGGTGGACGGTTCGGAAACGCCCATCTTCTTCGGCTCTAGTCCTCCGTTGTTGGAAGGCGGATGGAGCGCGATGGGTGCCATCGACCGAGCCTCCAATGCACGACCTGCAGGGTCACCGATCAACACCGAGATCTGCTTCTACGACCAAGGTACCGCCTCGGACGGATCTCCTGAGGTGAGCTACTGCGAGAAGAACAACCCCATGACGGCCACCGCCCCCATCACCGGCGATGGCTCAGATTGGACGCTGTACCTCGAGTTTGCGCCCACGGGCTCCATCATCTTCTCGGGCTCAATGGAAGAGGGCGCCAGCAGCATGGCTGATGTGGATGCCTTGGTGACCTACTACCACGGCCTTGAGATCTGGGAGCACAGCTTCACGGACTGGACACGCAACGGAGACTGCAGCTGTCCCTTCTGATGTTTGGCTGCACCGCGTCCGTTACGGAGGCTTGAGGGCTCAGCCAGAGTCTACGGAGCCCTTGAGTCGCTCGAGCCACACCCGATGAAAGTGGTGTACTGCCCGCTCATGCGCGGGCGCGTAGCGACCTCTGCGGTAGAGGCGCGAGCGAAGTCCCGTCTGCACCCCTTCGACGACCACCTCGTCTTCACGCTCAACACGGTCAAGGTCAGCCCCGGCGCCTACACCAACTCGTTCTTCGCTCCAGATGTACGACTCAAAGGTGACCTCCGTCCTCTGGGGAGAGACGGGCCGCACATGATTGACGGAAAGACCCCATGGATAAAAGTTAAGCAGCGTGTTCGGGAAAAGGTGCATGTACAGCGCACCCACCGATTGCCCAAAAAGCGGATGCCGTGCCCCCAGGTCAAGCACTGGCTCATCCTCTGAGACCCGCCCGACCTGGACCGAGCCCTGGCCAACCAAGTGGACCTCATAGCGACTTACGTCCAGGGCGGCGGCGAGGCCCTTGTGGACCGTCGGGATGTGAAATCCTTCGAGGTAATTGTCGAGGTAGAGCTTCCAATTGGCCTCGACCGAGTACGCCCGAGTCGATGCGGGAACACGGGCCAGGCCATCGATCGGGAGCCCCTCAAGCCAGGGGCGATAGGGACGGACCCAGTCTTCAAAAGCAAGACTCGGCATCAGCGAGCCAAATCGAAGGGGACCCAGACGCTCTAGGGACAACCGCGGGAGGTCGTCATCAGACGACGGGAAGCCGACGGCACCCTCAAAGCCGGGCGCACCTTCGAGTCGGCCACACAGCGAAAACCGCCGACCATGGTAGCCACACCGTAGGCGTCGAGCGGGTCCCGGCTCACTGACCAGAGGCATCGCCCTGTGGGTGCATACGTTGGATAGCAAGCGCTCTTCTCCGCGCGCGTCCGTGGCCAAGCAGAGTCCGTCGTCCAGAACCCCAGGGAGAAGCTTGACCGGAGTCACCCAACCGGGCTCCGTCCTGAGCGGCGGCAGGCCCAGCCAAGACGATGCAAACAGCCGCTCACGCTCCTGCTCCATCACATCGGCACTGCAGTAGGCATGAGCGGGCGGCGTCTGCGCCACTGCGATGTCTTCAGCGATGCTCCAGTCGTCCATGAGCAGGGCTCCATAGCGGGTGAGCGTTCCCTATTCTATGGTATTGCTGTTGTCGTGGAGAGTTCCTATGCGCTGGATAGCACTGTGTTCATTGGCTGTACTGCTCGGCTGCGCCAAAGAGGAGGAGGACGAACCCGTCGTCATCCCGCTCGATAGCGACATCGACGCCGACGCCGATGCCGATGCGGACACCGATGCGGACGCCGACGCCGATGCCGACGCCGATTCGGACGCCGACGCCGATTCGGACGCTGACGCGGACGCGGACGCCGATGCCGATGCCGATGCCGATGCGGACCCCGATGCGGATGGCGACGGATATGGCTCAACAGAGGACTGTGACGACGGGGACTCCAGCGTCTACCCCGGCGCCGATGACAGCACCTGCGACGGCATCGACAACGACTGCGACACATGGATCGACAGCGACTGGGACGGAGACCGCTACGAGCCCAATGACGTCGAGGCCTACGACCTCGGCGACATCCACGGCACCGAGGAGATCATCGACGAGGCCTACATTCACCCTTCCGTGGATGAAGACATCTTCCGCTTCTACGTGGAGGACAGAACCTGGGACTGGTTCAACGTAAACATCACCTTGACCGACGTCCCTGCGACCGTGAATCTCGATCTCCAACTCCTCTGGGTAGAGGACCTCGATGGCATCAGCCACGGTGTCGTCGCCAGTGCCTCTGATGGTGGGCTCGGCGAGGACGAGGAGATGTCCTTCAGCGAGGACATCGGCTGGTCGAACCAAACTGGCTGGTATGAAGTGGTCGTGTCGTCTTCGGAGTCCGGCTCCTGCAGATCCAACTACACGTTGATCATCAACGCTAATACCCGCTAGTGCGCACGACTGAGCTGGGATGGCTTCGCTCGTTGGCCGATGACGGAGGCCAGCTTCTCTTCCTCACTGGCGCCGGAATCAGTGCGGAGAGCGGCATCCCAACATTCCGAGGAAAAGAGGGATTCTGGACCCAAGGCAGCCGGGTCTATCAGCCCCAAGAGCTGGCCACCTGGAGCGCATTTTCACGGAATCCCCAGCTCGTGTGGCCCTGGTATCTCTGGCGTCGACAGCGATGCCGGATCGCGGACCCGAACTCGGCTCACGAAGACTTGGTGTCTCTCGAGGCACACCTGGGCGATCAGTTCCTGCTCATCACCCAGAATGTCGATGGCCTTCACACCCGGGCTGGGAACTCGCGCAGTCGAACCTATGAGATCCACGGCAACATCGACTACATGCGATGTGTCAAACGATGCGGACCCAAGCGACCGGTTCCTGACCTCCCAAACATTCACGAGGCATGCCGATTTGACGCGTCCTGGGCGTCGGCCCTGGAGTGCGGTCCTTGCCGAGCCTGGATGCGCCCTCACGTCCTCTGGTTTGACGAGACCTATGACGAAGCAAACTACCGCTTCGAGAGTAGCATCCAAGCCGGATCAGAGGCCGACGTACTCGTGGTCATTGGCACGACGGGCGCCACCACTCTCCCTGCCCACCTTCTTCACCTCGCCGTGCGCCGGCGTATTCCCATCATTGACATCAACCCGGAGCCAAATCCATTCGCTGAGGCCGCTGAACGAAGTGCGGGTGCTTGGCTTCAGTGCAGCGCCTCGATGGGTATCCGCGCCCTCAGAGACGCGCTGATGGTGGGCTAGCGAGAGGCCTCAAAGGCGCCCGAGTACTGCACGTCTGCCTCGATCACACCCTGAATGTTCACGTTCAAGATGCCTTCGAGACTCCCGCTCAACTCATCATCCGTCGCCACACCCGTCCACACGGTGTCGAGGGTTCCGAATACGCCGAGGTCCAAGACAAAGGGTCCCGATATCTCTCCCCCGGTGCCCAAAGCGCCCGAAAATGTGCCCTGAAACATCTCGCCACCCAGGAGCGCACCGACTTCTCCTTCGAATGAGCAACTGATGGTTCCGGCCACCTCGGCCCCAACCCGTTCGACGCCCACGGCACCCGAACAAACATCGCTGATCTGCAACCGATCGACATCGGCTACGACGTCGATGGAGATGGCTCCCGAGAGGGGTGCAAGTGGCACGGTATTGCCGGTGTCCGCGGACGCCAGAGGCGCACACCCCCCATCGCTCTCTCGACTGTACCCGTCCGCGCAGTCTGGCGAGGGGAAACCACAACTGCACAAAGCTAAAAGTCCCAGTCGGCGCATGATCGCTCCCGCCCCCAGCCTACGTCTGTGGGACACAACGGTCAATGGCCCCCTATTCACCAATGTTGACAGGTCAATAGTTTTTTCGGTATCCTCACATTGACTGGAGAGGGACTAGTGATGCCTATTGAAGAAGAACTTCTGGATGGAGCCCGAGCTGCTTATCTGGCGGCAAGAGGTGACTCCGACCTAATACCCATCAAGGAAGCCGCGGCACTGGTTGACCGAACCGTGCCGACGCTGAAGAAGTGGATCAAGAACGGGGAGCTCAACGGCGCGCGTGAGGAGGCCGACAATCCACGCAGTCGGATGCTGATCTCCCGCCGCGAGCTGATGGTGCTCATGGCAACATCGAGCAAGTCTGCCAATCCGCCACGGCCAAAGCCGAGCGAGTCGAAGGGACCGTCTAAGGCGGTCTTACAGGCCGAACTGGCCGGCCAGCAAGCGCTGGTAGCGGCCCTGCAAGCACAGATGGACTTGATGAGCGCGCAGATCGGTGCGATTGAGGAAGCAAAGCGATCCGAGCAGCGCCGGGCCGACGACTGGAAGGATCGTGCTGAGGGGCTCAACGCCGAGCTCAAGGCTGCACGACTCCAGGCCGGTCTGCCTTGGTGGAGGAAGCTGCTGACCACCTCGGCCCCGACCACAGACACCTGAGCGCCGGACAGAGGTTAGGGCCTCACCATGGCGGACACTCTCACGATTGACCAAATTGAAGCGGCGGCGGCTCGCATCCACGGACAGGTGGTGCGGACGCCCGTCCTTGAGCGGACATTTGGCCAAGTCACCTTGCTGATCAAGCCCGAGGGGCTTCAACCGACCGGAGCCTTCAAGCTGCGTGGCGCGCTCAATAAGATGGCCCAGGTGGGCCCGGGCTGCCCAGGAGTGGTCGCTCACTCCTCCGGTAACCATGCTCAGGCGGTCGCCCGCGCGGCGAAAATGCTGGGCCTGCCCTGCGTCGTGGTCATGCCGGACAACGCGCCCCCCCTCAAGCGCCAGCGGACTGAGGCCGACGGTGCCGAGGTCATCGTGGTCGGCCCCGACTCTGATGAGCGCCGCGACAGAGCCCGCGCCATTGCGGCCGAGCGAGGCTTCGTCCCTGTAGAGCCCTACGACGACCTCGACATCGCCGCCGGCCAAGGAACCTTGGCACTGGAGCTTCTCGAGGATGCAGGGTCGATCGACCAGCTCTTTGCTCCCGTGAGCGGAGGCGGTGTCATGGCCGGCTGCGCAGTGGCGATGCGTGCTCGCTGTCCGGATGCCGAGATCATTGCCGTCGAGCCTGATGCCAAGCCCGCCCTCCATGAGTCCTTCGTCGCCGGTGAGCGTGTCGCGGTGCCCCCTCCTGACACCATCGCCGATGGTCTGCGTGTGCGGGTCCCTGGCGAACTGACCTGGCCTATCCTCCGGCGGCACGTCGACCGAGTCACCCTGGTGACGGATGCCGAGATGGAAGACGCGATGGCCTGGGCACTCTTGGAGCTCCGAATTGTGCTCGAGCCTTCCGGGGCGACGGCACTCGCTGCAGCCATGCGCGAAGGTCGCGGACGCGTGGGCGTAGTCTGCACCGGAGGAAACGCAGACCCTGCCCTCCTGGCGCGCATCGCAGCGCGGGTTGCCTCAGGCGGCTGAGCGCCGCCGTCCGGTGAGTGCAATCAAACTGACCAAGAGGACCGCGAGCATGGACCGATGTCTCGCCTGCGCCACACTGCAGCCGCTGCTCGCGGAGTCGGCCTTCTCTTCCTCGCTGCTTGGCGACCGCTCCCAGTCGTCCTCGCCACCGTCCTCGCCACCCGCTCCAGGATCGGCCTCTTCATCGCAGCTGCCCGGGTCATCGACCATACCGACCCCA
>CAZKOI010000010.1:21672-30748 GCA_964554315.1 uncultured Enterobacterales bacterium
TCCAGGATCGGCCTCTTCATCGCAGCTGCCCGGGTCATCGACCATACCGACCCCACAGACCTCGAAGCGGTCCTCCATCCGGTCGTTGTAGTCGATGAACCGAATCTGGTCGAAAGACTTTATGCCAGATTGGTACAAGGTGATGTCTTGGGTTCCCGCCTCCGGGGTGTACCTCATTCGAATCCTCGAGAAGAACGCCTCGTAGGTATCGCCGCTGAACCCCGCCTCGTTGAGTTCATCTGGAGTCGGAGGGGTGGTTGCGCAGGGATCGCATCCGCTGGGCCGCCACGCATACTCGAGCAGCCAGCCTGCACCCGCTTGCGCAGCCCAGGCATCCTCGAAGAGGCCCGCGTAGTGTGCATCGACACCACCGGCACCGTAGACATCGACCATGCACTCGTCCTCAATCTCCAGCTCCGGGTAGTTCGAGATCCCGACTCGGCCCCCATCCCAGGGACTCAACACGTAGATCACGACGTCTTGCACACCGGGCGAATTGATGGTCCCAAGGCGGATGGGGAGCGAGAAGGCTTCGGATTCATAGCTGAATTGAAGGGGCTCAAGAAAGGACGCCTCCTCCGGCACCTCATCGAGGTTGACCTTCGCGGCGAAGAAGAAGCTCCCCGCGTCAATGTAGTCCCCGAGGATCTCGCCAGCATCGGGCGTGATGCCATAGCCATTGTCATCGAGCCATGTGAGGAGAGCTCCCGACTCCACGGCGGAGAGTATGACAATGTCATAGATGCCGACCTGATACTGCGCCTCGACAACCACATCAGGCGGAGCTGACGTGTCTGCATCGGCGTCCGAGTCCGCATCGGCGTCCGCATCCGCGTCGCCATCTTCCCAGGCAAAGTCCTCACACTCGTAGGTCACCACCCGAGGAGCGGAGTAGTCGTCAAACCGCTGGAAGAGCTCCGGCCGCGCTGTACTTATGGCGTCCTCACCCAGCACCTCTGGCACAGGAATCAGCATCGCGAAGTCGCTCGCTGGCCCCTCGTACTCGTTGGCAAGCGTAAGGGTCGTGCGAGCGCCTTGGCGGCTCATGATGACCTGGCTGGTCTGGTTGATCAGCTCGACGCCAGGACTACCGACGTATGTGCCACAGAACGCTGAGGCGTCGCTGTGGGCAGCGATGGCTGCAAGGGCAAGTAAAGTTCGCATGGGGTTTCTCCGACGGGGTGACGCCAGTATCGCGCCCGACGGCGGGACCGTAAACCTCTCATGTGCACATTCTGTGAGTCAGTTAGGCCTGAAATAGTGCATTTCTGACATACCTAGCCATCGGCCTGAATGCGATCAAGCGCAAGGGCGGCTTGATGAATGGCCTTGCTCGCCAGCACCCGTGACTGAGTAAACTGAGCCATCGCATCGATAAAGC
The DNA here is from genome assembly GCA_964554315.1 of uncultured Enterobacterales bacterium. Taxonomy (GTDB): domain Bacteria; phylum Myxococcota_A; class UBA796; order UBA796; family UBA796; genus UBA796. Next base: position 23,054 of record CAZKOI010000010.1, read on the forward strand.
GACTGTTTCGACCACTGCGACGATGGAGCTCACCCTCCACGGCGATGTCGGCGAGGCACAGGAGTCGGCAGAGGTCGCGGTCGGACGCCTGGATCGCGTCGGGGTTGTGGTGACACGCAAGGACGGGGAGGATCTCTGGCGTCAGGCGCCACGCGTCGGCAACCATCACAGAGATGGCCGCATGGTGGGCATCCGCAACAGCCTTGAAGAAACCCTCAGATGGACGCGCGTGTTCAGCAGCCTGCATCAACACGAGCCAGCCCACATCGTGCAGGAGACCCGCGAGAAATGCCGGGCCTCGACCATGTCCATGAAGACCGGCGGTGACCTCACCTACTGCCGCTCCATGAACGCGAAGGATCTCAACCTGTCCTTGATAAGGATCGCTCTTGACCTCCACGCCATCCAGAGCAGACTCCAGACTCAGCCGCCAGACTGTCACCATTCCGATTCGGCTAACCGCCATATCGAGGCTGCTCGGTGCGGAGGGAAACCTCGCCGATCGCGCTCGCTGCCAGACCCGTCCGACGAGCTTCGGATCCGACTCAATACACCGCATGATTTGCTGTGAGTTGGGTTCTTCCTCGCTCATCAACTGCTCGAGCTTGATCGGGGTCTCAGGAAAGTCTGGAAGGCCCAAGTCTCTGTGGCCCAGCCTTTCATACACACCGGCAATGAACGAGCGATCGCCCGGTGTCGGAGCGGCAGCTCTCAGCTCGGCCAGAGCCACCATGGTCTGCGCGCGCGCCTCGTCCGGATCGGCGCTGCAGGCCACCTTCCCGCCGACCCAGTCTCCCTGAACGAGCGGCCAGTCGGGGTCCATGTACAGGATGTGGCCCGGCGGAGGATTACCGGGCTGCACGAGCGACACCACATTTGATTCCGAGATGGAGCCGTTCTTCGTCTTCGCGCTGCGACCCTTCTTACCGCCTGGGAACCACCTATTTGAGTCGTCGCCCATGGTTGCATTACGCCTACTGTGTGTACCCTCATTGTGTCACAGTTATCGTCGAACCACAGACTATGACGACCAAATCCGAATGATGAGCCAGGCGCCCACGGGCAACAACACCAAGCAGTAGCCCACCTTGAGCACGATGGTGGTGAGAAGCCCGAGCCACTGTACAAAGGCCGACCGAAGCATTCGCTGTGAGCGCTGCTTCGGCGACTCGTCGGGCGGACCGGCTATGGTCGCCTCACCAATCAGGGCGCCCAAGAAGGGTGTGATCAGCACGAGCGGTATCGGCAGCGCCGCGAGGAAGGGTGCCGCGAGACCGAAGCAGCCTGAGATCAGGCTGAGGAGTGCCCCGACAAAGAGCCCAACCGACGACCCTATCGCTGCACGCCGGCTGCTCTTGCCGAGCACACCCTCGTAGAGCTTCGCGAGGTACGGGGCAGCAATATCGATGATGGTGATGAGGAGCCCTAGCACCGCCGCCGAGCCCGCCACCCACCAGGTCACAGCGTCGGGTGGAACCGGTAGATCGGGCCAAAGCGGGATCAACATGATGGCGACAAGCGCAAACGGCGGGCCAGGAAGGACAGGCATCACTGAGAAGACAATGCCCGCAACACAGAGCGCCAGAAATGTGATGAGTAGCATCGTCATGCGATGGACAGCCTCAGTGAGATGAGAGGGTCAGAGGGTATCGGAACGTGGTGCCGTCCGCGATGTCATGGGCGGGGAAGGATGCGGCCCGAAGAGACGCGCTGAAGCAGCTCAGCAGCGCAGGCTGGAGACCACCGTCGTCCACCACAACGACGTTCGTCACTCGCCCGTTGCAGCCCACGCTGATCGACAAGTCCACGACCGCGTCGGGCCAAGCACCTTCGATGCATCCCCCAAGCGCCGGTAAGGCCGCCCCCATGGCCTTCCGAATCTGGGTCGTACTGAGACCTACTGAGGCACGCATGTCCACGTCATCGCCGTCCAGGTCATCGAGCGATGGACCCTTCAGACAAGGTTTGGCGGCCGGGAGGCGCGACCGTGCACGGGTGCGCCCGCGCGGCTTCCCCACATCCGTCGCTGCCGACGACGGTTCTGTCGACAACCCGCGATCCTGCCGGCGAATCAAGAGTCGCTGACCCACCTCGATTCGGTCCCCGCTCAGCCCGTTCCAAGCCAGAAGCTGTTCGACGGAGACATCGTGATGTCTCGCAATTTTCGTGAGGGTATCTCCGGACACCACGGTGTACTCCACCTCGTCCTTCGAGCCGAAGAGGCTGCAGCCTGCGACCATCCAGATCCAGTACACGAGGCGCGTCATCTCAGTCTCACACGGGAATCCCGACGGGCTACTGCGGGCGAAGGTTGTCCACGCTCACCGCACTGGTCTGCCCGGTGCTGCCGACGTCGGTGATGAAGAGGGTGATGGTTGCGTCCGCGCCCACCTGATTGAACCCCGTCACCACATGGGTCTCCCACGGCGTTGCCCGTGCGTTGACCAACCCTGGAAACTCCGCGGGTGAAGTCTCACTCTCAGGGATGGCATTGATCCTCGCGATTTCCTCAAACACCACGCCTTGAGCGCCGTGGGCCAGCACCAAGAAGCTATCGCTGTGCGGCTCGGCGTCGGCGTCAGAGGTCTCGGCAACGACTTGATAGTCGATCCAAAGCTCAGGTGCACTCACGAAGGGAAGCGGCTGAGACGTCACAAAGCTCGTCGTACCGCGAACACTGGCGTTTCCAAGCACCTCGCCGGTGGTCATCAGGAGGCGAGCCTCGCCGTGGGTTGCTCCGGTTGAACCGGCCGCAGCGTCAGTGAATGCGACGTCACCGAAGCCGATGAAGTTGTCGGTGAAGAACGTATACTCGCACTCCACACCCTGCGCGGTGGCGGTGTTCTCAAAGCTGAGGTTCGGATCGCCAGCGACGGATGTCTCGTAGGGCCCCGTGTGAAACTGCCACTCGGACCGCTCGCCGGCCACATCCAGCTCTACGATGACCTCGCTTGCAGGGTCATAGGGATCGAGCGGCGCGAAGCCAATGACCGGCGCTCCTTCTCGGTCCAGCTCGACCAAGTCCCCGTCGATGGCCCACCCATTCGACGTCACATCGAAGGCGTCGATATCGGCGAGAGAGTAGTCTTCGGCCATGAACAACACGATGGGCGTCTGCGCGCTCACATTTTGGGAGCCTGGCGGGGGCGCCATCTGGACCACAGCGTCCGAGAAACGGTCAACGGGCGTGCCCTCACCACAAGACCCCCAAGGGCTCAAACCCGAGCCTCCAGGCGCAAGCCCTGCGGCCTCACCCGTGGACACAAACCCGTGGTCCGACTTGGCCGAACAACCAAGCCCGAGCAGGCACAGGGACATCAACGGAAACAAGCGCATGGGGGTGGACTCTGCCGTCTACTAACGCTTTTGGGGGGCTGCTGGTAGTGAGAATTCCGCTCAGCCGCAGGCTTTCAGGGACTGCCGGTGTCTAGACGCTCACCCGAGTCGGATGACTCGAACACACGATCAGGCGCGCAGTCATCTCCGCTGCGATGCATGCCAGCCCCGCAGTCCACCTTTGTACCCCCACATCCCAGCAGGGCCAGAAAGAACCAGGCGCGCATCACTAAAGCCTCCAGGTAAACACTATCACCCTCCATGGGCGATTGCTGTGGGCCGATCTCTGGATCGCTACATTAGCGCCCATCCTGCCCAAAATTTGGCTACCATTAGAGCGTGATGATCTTGACCACCCTCTGGGCGTGCAACGCACCAGCGCCATCCCACGAATCACGGTCTGTGCGGGAGGTGTCCGACACCGCCGTGAACTCCGCTGGCGATGTCGACACCGGCGCCGCACCCGCACCCTTGGCGGAAGGCATCGCCTTTCAGCGGGCCGAGCTCCGTCCCCCGTTCGCTCACGGGAATGCCGCCTGGGCGGGCGTGGCCCTGCTGGACTACGACGACGACGGATGGCTCGACATCTACTTCACTAACGGCGAGTCTCAGCCCAATGCGCTGTATCGAAACCTGGGCAACGGGACCTTCGAAGACGTCGCCGCAGAGACCAATTCCGCCATCATGCTGCGCTCCGGACCGGTCACCAGCGGCGACATCGACAACGACGGAGATCCCGACCTCGTCATTGGCATCGAGTGCTCACTGGGCACGCTGGACACCGACGGCACGTCACTGGGCGACGGGGGCACCATGGTCCTCTTGAACAGTGGCGACGGTCGATTTGATCAACACCGCCTGACCTTCACCGACGAGATCGAGGACCGAGGCTACTGCCCGAGCAGTCTCGACTTGGTCGACATCAACGGAGACGGCATCCTCGACCTGAGCAGCAGCAACGGCATCGACCCCGACCAAGTCTACCCCTGGAAATTTGGTCTCGTCGCCCCCGAGGCCGTCGACCACATGATGCTCGGCGACGGCACCGGTCAGTTTCCGACGCCCGTGGAGGTGGTCGATCCGCCCAATCTCATGTCGATCTCCTTTCCGGAGGAACCCGAGCGGTGCATCAAAGGATGCGCGACGACCACCTTCGTGTCCGCATTCTTGGACATCAACGAGGACGGTCGCCTCGACAGGATCAGCGGCGAGGGAGGGCGACCTCTGCAGGTGTTCTTGCAGGACGAGGACGGGGTGATGGCGTACGCCGAGGAGATGGTGACCTCTGGCCTCGGACAGTGGATGGGAATGGCCGTGGCCGACTTCGACGCGGACGGCGACCTCGACCTCTACAGCACCAATCAGGGCCTCAGTCCGCTCGTGGTGGGCTACGACAACATTCCGCCCGAGCTCAGTCCTGGCGACTGGGTCAACCCCTTCCATACCCTCTTCGAGCGTGCGGAGGACGGCTCGCTCATCGAGCGCCCAGACTGGCCTACGGATATCGACACCGCGCAAGCCGCCGACGGCTACATTCCCTTCGTAGACCCCGAGACAGGAGAGCCTGTTCACGAGGCATGGTTTCCGCTGGAAGGGCTACAGCGCTTTTCGTGGGGATGGGGCGCCGCTGCGCTTGACGTCAACCTTGATGGCTGGACCGATATCGCCTTCACCGGGAACAACTGCGCAGCACCGATGTCCATCATCTGGGACGAGCAGTGGGGTGCCGGCCCCGGCGGACTTCTGATCAACCACAACGGCGCGCGCCTCGAGGAGGCTATCGTCGACTGGGAGATTCCCAACGCCGACGCCATGGGTCGTTATCAGGACGGTCGAGGGATCGCCGTGGGCGACCTCAACAACGACGGCGCACCCGACCTCGTCTTCGCAAACCGCTCTTACAACCCCACCCAATCCGACCCCTTGGCGCAGCGGGCAGGAACCCCACTGGTCTGGCTCAGCAAGCCGAGGGATGGGGGCTGGCTGCGCATCGACCTGGAGGGAACGATCTCAAATCGAGACGCGATTGGGTCGATCGCATCGGTTGATCTGGGCAGCCACACGGTCACCCGTGTATTAGGACCAGGCGGTGGTACGAACAGCTCGAGTGAACGGGTGATCATGGTGGGTACTGGGGAGGCTGAGACCGTGGACGTGGTGGTGAGGTTTCCGAGCGGGGCCACCGTCGAGCTGCTCGATGTCACCACACGGCAGACCATCCAGGTGGTGGAGCCATGATGCGCGGGTTGCTCCTCGCTGCGCTCGTCGGGTGTGCCAAGACCCCGAGCGAGGCCGGTCCCGCTTCCGTTCTGGGCGAGGACACCTCCGATACCCCAACGAGCGCCGATGACACCGGGTCTCACCAAGCGACCGACCAACGCTCCGCCCAGTACTGCGCGGAGTGCCACCCGACCCAATACTCGGAGTGGAACCAGTCGATGCACCGCTATGCCGCTCACAGTCCGGTATTCGACCAAATGGCGCTCAAAGCCCACCGCGACACCGCTGGGGGCGTCGGGACGTTCTGCACCGGCTGCCACTCACCCATCGGAACGCTCGAGGGCGAGCCTGGCACAACCCAGGCCGCTGATCGCAGCGACATATCGCTCGAGGGCATCACCTGCGTGGTCTGTCACCAGGCCGTGGCCCACGAACAGCCGGTCGGCAATACGAGCCTAGAGCTGGACTTCAGCAAGCCCATGCAGGGTCCCTTCGCCGACGCCGTCTCCAGCGGCCACGCTTCAGCCAAGGGCACCATCATCGACACGCCAGAGCTCTGCGGCAGCTGCCACGATGTGTTCAACTTTCCCGGCTTGCGCATCGAGGAAGCCTACACGGAGTACCAGTCAAGCCCCGCAGCCGAGGCCGGTCTTCGATGCCAAGACTGCCACATGGGCGCTGTCCCAGGCATTCCGGGCGAGCGACCCGTGGGCAAGGCGGCTGTACTCTCTGGCGGCGATGTCCTCCCCGACCGTACCTTGTCAAGCCATCGCTTTGTTGGGCCCGACTACAGCCTCATCGACAGCTTCCCCTACGCGGATGCCGACGCCTCCGCCGACGCGCTCGAGGAGATGGTCGGTCGCATCGATGTCCTCCTCAAGAACGCCGTGAAAATCTCGGATGTCTACACGGAGGAGCAAGAGGACGAAACCGCCCTCTTTGTGGTCATCGAGAGCCTCACTCCCGGGCACAACGTGCCCACGGGATTCACCTCCGAGCGACAGCTTTGGGTTGAAGTCATCGCAACGGACGGCGACGAGGTGGTCTTTCAGTCGGGGGACTTGGACGCCTTTGGCGATCTCCGCGATCATCTGAGCTGGGAGGTCATTGCCGGGGACCGCCCGCTGGACGACCAGCTGACCAACTTTCAGTCCCTCAATCTGCTTCGTGTGGGCGACGTGGCCACCGCGACCCCGGAGGTCTTTGAGACCGTCTTTCCCTTCGATGCGGACTTCATCGTGCGACGGAGCCTCGCCCCTCTCGAGCAGCGCACGCTCTCCTACAGGCTCCCATCGCTCAGCGACTCGGCCGAGATCCAGATTCGCCTTCGCTACCGAAACCTTCCACCCTACGTCTTGCGAGCCCTCCAGCTGGACGAGCTTGTGGAGCGCCTGAGAATCTTCGATATCGACAGCGTGAGCTTGTGACTTCAGGCGGCACGCTCGCCTTGTGGGCCTGCGCTATCGCAGCATGCGGGCAGGATGAGCCCACCCCGTCCTACGGTGAGAGGGACCTGTTGGTGCAGACACCTGCTGACACTCCGGACACTGGAGGCGAGGTCGACTCGGCGGATCCTAACGAGCCAGCGGAAGACCCCATCGACGAAGCCTGCATTGGAGATGATCCGTCGCTGGGCTACCCGGCCGGCACCCTGGACTGTGCGGCCGGTCTGTGCAGGGTGGAGGAAGGAGACTTCTATATGGGGTCTTTCTCGGGTCATCCCGACGAATGCCCCGTGCGCGTCCTTGCCCTGCCGGCGTACACCATCGATCGCACCGAGGTGACCTGGGCATCCTATCAATCCTGCGTCGACTCCGGGTCCTGCTCCGCCATTCCAGCCCGATGCTACGCGAGAGCCGATGAGCTTGCAGGTGGCGCCCCGGACGATCTCCCTGTGACCTGCGTGACCTGGACCCAGGCCACGGACTATTGCGAATACGCCGGCGGACGCCTTCCCTCCGAGGCCGAGTGGGAGAAGGCCGCCAGAGGCACGGAGGGATCGTGGTGGCCCTGGGGAGGAGCTGCACCCACCTGCGACTTCTCCAACTTTCGTTTTGTGTCCTGGTACTGTCAGGCGGGCGTGGTCGCCGTCGGGTCTTACGACAATGCCAGTCCTTACGGTGCGGTGGACATGACGGG
>CAZKOI010000011.1:0-29731 GCA_964554315.1 uncultured Enterobacterales bacterium
GATCTCCCTTTCGGAATGTGAGGTCGGGTACCACCATCTGTTGCCCGGGCAGCGTCATGGGCTCCCCTGGCCCGACCGTCCAGCCGTGGTCGATTTGTTCGAGGCGCTGTAGAAACCACTCCTCGGCCCGCGAGGTCCACGTGCCCGTGTCGCGGTAGTGGCTACGAAGACCCAAGCCGCTGTCCAGCCGCATCACCTTCTTGAATTTGCGCTTGTGGCCCCAGAGGAGCGAGGCCTCGAGGACCCAGTCTCCGGGTTGAAGCAGCACGGCAGGAAAGAAATTCGCCAGTTGCATGCCGTAGCGTGTGGAGAGCGTCAGCAGGCTCTGAGGGCCGTCAATTTCAATCTCAAGATCACCCGACTTGGCCTGGGCCCGGAACATGAGTTGGTAGAATTTGAGGTGCCTCAGGAGCTGCCGTACATATTTGGGTTTTGGTTGTGTAAGAGTTAACCTGATGTGGGTGGCTTTGAGCAGTACCGCCTGGACCAAGGCGCAGTTGTAGCGGTGAAGCAGCGCCTCGGCATCGGGCAGCTTGATGGCGGCCAAGACTTGATGATCCTTGAGGTCCGCGTACATCCCTCCGAGGATCGCATCGGGCTCGCAGTTCAGCGTTTCGGCGACAGACTTCAGCACGTCCGCTGCCGTGACTCGACCGTCGTCCGTTAGGCTCAGAGCCAGCGGTCCCATGCGGGCTGCGGCCTCGAAGACGGTCCAGCGAAGCGCCTGTGGGGGCTGGGGTGATTGAGTCTCGAAGGTCCCCTTGTCCATCAGCAGCTTGGCCATGCCCTTGGTGATCTTGTGGTCGACGTCGACGCTGCACATCTCTGTCACGGACGCCTCGACCTGACCGCGAGTCCAGCTTGCGCTGAGCGCACGACCCATGAGGTCAATGAGATCCTCCGCCCGGGCCTTGTGGCGCGAGTTGGATGTCGCGATGAAGCTGGGAACGATCTGCTTCTTGACCGTCTTGGTCCTGACGAGGTCACCGGTAAGCATCGTGCGAACGCCTCCGAGTGCTGGTTCTCATCTCGGCCGTGTCCGCCGCCACCACTTCATAGAGAATGGCCGACTTTCCGGCTGCCGGTCGCAGGATGCGTCCAAGGCGCTGCACGTGCTCGCGGACGGTGCCGGTGCCGCTGAGGACGATGGCCACTTCCGCCGCGGGAAGGTCCACGCCCTCGTTGAGCACCCGGCTGGTCACGATCACGGGAAGGGTGCCCTCTTCGAAGGCCGCCAGGATGGCTCGGCGCTCCTTGATGTCGGTCTGGTGGCTGATGCACGGGACCAAGAACGTCTTGCTCACCCGATAAGCCGTGTCGTTGTCATGGGTGAACACAACTGTACGACGTCCATGCTCGCGCTTCAGGAGGTCGGACAAGACGCCGAGCTTTGCCTGTGTTCCATGGGCAATCTGGCGTGAGCGTTGGTGGGCCTGAAAGGCCGCGCGGCCCGCCTTTGACTGAGCAGCATGGCGAAGAAAGGTCGCCCAGCCTCGGGGAGAACCCAAGGGAATACGCTTCGCGGCCACAAACTGCTTGAACTGGTTGCGGGCGTCCTCATAGGCGGCCTGCTCGTCGGCGCTCAGGTGCACCGGAATCCGGACGGTCTCATAGTCGGCCAAGAACTGTCCGGAGAGCTCCGTGATGGTCTTCTCGTAGACGATCTCCCCCAGCACCTGGTTGAGCGCGTCTTCCCGCTCGGCGTCGGCATCCCAGGTGGCGGTGAGGCCGAGACGATAGGGCGCGATGGAGGAGGCCGCGGCAGCGAGGTAGCCGGGAGCGCCCAGGTGGTGGACCTCGTCGAAGATGAGGAGCCCAAACCGATCACCGTAGCGTCCTAGGTGGATGGCGGCGGAGTCATAGGTGGAGACGGTGATGTCCTCCACCTGATGGTGTCCCCCGCCGAGCATGCCGACCGGAACGTCAAACACGATGCTCAGGCGCTCATGCCACTGCCCGACGAGATCTAAGGTCGGCGCGACCACGAGGGTGGCGCGTCGGGTCTCGGCCATGACCAGCTCGGCCACGAAGGTCTTTCCCGAGCCGGTGGGGAGGAGAACGGCACCCCGCCGTCCTGCGCGGTGCCAGGCATCGACCGCCTCTCGCTGGTAGTGGCGAGGTTCTCGGTCTTCCCTGGGTGCGAGCTTGTCGAGGCGTGTATAGCGTTGTGCTTCATCGGTGTACGGTATGCTGAAGGCTCGCGCGGCCGTCACGACGGCCGAGTAGAGCCATGCGGGCCCTCGAGGGTGTCCGATCCGGTCGTCCATCACAAAACCCGGCGGGAGCCGCTCGAGGTCGCCGCCCTCCACCACGAGGGTGCCGTCATGGAAACGTATGTGCCACATGGCTCCTCTCTAGTCTGGCTGGGTGCGCTTTCGCCACACCTTTGCCGGTCGTGCTCGACCGAGATGTCGCCGCCCCGGAGCCTCCTCCACCCGCCCATCTTCCACCAGGCGCTGAAAGCGTCTCCTGAAGTTCCGGCCATCCTGAGGTTGACCGTTAACGGCCTCATGGACCAGGCGAAGCTCGCTCACCGTAAACACCTTGGGTGCCAGGGCGAACGCCAGATCGGTGTGCTCGACGTCCTGCTGAATGCGGGCCAGTGCGGCCTCAAGGATGTCCGCGTGATCAAAGGACAGGCGCATCCAGGGCACCTCCTCGCTGCAGCTGAACCATCCGGCCTGAGCGTCGTCATGGCTCGCGGCGATGAGCGCCGCGACATCGGGAGAGAGCGGTGCAAGCCATGACGTCGAGATCGTGCGACCTCGAGGATCTCGACGAGCCCGGCCAAAGGTCGCGAGCTGTTGGAGCGGCGCTGCGCTGGCGCGGGTCTGGGTGGTGTGCGAGAAGGCCCGAGAGACGGCGGCCGTGAGATCCTCACCGAGACTGCCCCGCGGACCCGCGCGGACGAAGTCGCCGGGAAGGGCCCAGAGGCCTTGGAAGGGCTGCTCTTGGCGTCGGGTCAGGTAGACCTTGAGGTCGGCATCCATGACGGTGACGATGACGAGATCCACGGCGATCGCCGCCTGGGTCAGCCCGTTACCTGGTCCTTTGGTCACGCGGGGGCCTCAGAACGTGGGTAGGGCGTTGGTCAAGATGCCCCGTCCGATGAGCTCCGCCCGGCTTCCCATCGTTGGACAGTTGGGGTTCATCTTGTGGCGGGTGACGCGCTCGGTTCGGCGAGCCGCGCGCACCATTTTGGCCACGGTGTCAGGCGCAACAGACGCGAAGCTTGCTGAGGCGATCGCGGCAGCGATGATGCGCTCCAGCTCTTCCTCCGTGAGCGCGTCGTCAAAGAGCGCTGATCCGGCCGCCGTGTCACAAAATCGAGCGACGCGCTCGATGAGACCCACCGAGGTGTACGCACCGGTCTCAGGATCGACGTAGCTGTAGAAGTGCTCTCCGCTGTCGGAGAGGCCGAGGTAGTGGCCGATCTCATCCTCATCGGTGTGGGCCACACCGCTCCCCCAGAGCTCGGGGGTTGGCGCAGCGGTGATGATGTCGCGATAGGCCGATGCGGCCCCAAGGCGACGCCCAAGGCCGTGGGCCAGCTGGAAGACCTCCCCCTTGGAGAGCATCGCGATGGGGTTGGAGTCGACCTCCCCGTCGCCGCCCTTCTGGTAGAAGCGAAGCCACCTGTCCTCGCACTCATTTCCAGTGCCGTGTCTCAAGCCGTTGCCCGTCATGCGCAGGTAGCCTCGGCCCAAGGGGGCGCGCAGGCAGCTACGAATGGACCCGAGGACGGTGTTGTCGCGGTTGATTCGGGCTTGAATCTCGTCGTCGCTGAAGCCGGCGGTCACCAAGTTGCGACGCATGTCTGCGACCATGGCCTCGTAGGTGGGGGTCAGGTCGTGGATGACCAGCCGAACGCGCAGAGCCTCGGCGAGGACGCGGGCGCGGGATTGGGTTTCGTGGCCCGAATTGATCGAGGAGTACACGAGCGTGATGGCGTCGGTGCCCAGCGCGAGGGTCAGCAGACCCGCCATGACCGCGGAATCGATGCCGCCAGAGAGGTCGAGCTCGGCACGCTCGAGACCGGTGTTTTTGTGGTAGGCCCTGAGCGTATCCGCGCGATCTTGAATGAGGGCGTTTACATCACAGACGGGCATAGGGGCTCCATCGGCGGCATCGAGACCCACCCAGGATAGAATGAGGCGATGACAGAGAGGTGGACATTAACGGGTAGAGGCGACCCTAAAGTATGGGGTATCGTCCGAAAGTCAACGGTGTTCTTGATGGTGCTCTGGGCGTTGACGTGGGCTCATGGGGCCGAGGCTCGTGCGCCCGGACTTGATCCCGACGCGGTGCAGGCGAGGCGCTTTCATCGCTGGGTATCGACGCTGACGGGACCGGAGGTGCACCAGGGCTATGCCATGGCCCACGAAGTCTTCCGAGTTGCCGCTGACCTCAACCAGGCGCGCCCAGGGGTGGTGCAGCCGATCATGCTGGGCCACTCCGTCGAGCGGCGCCCCATTTGGGGCTTCCGCATACAGCGACCGGGCACAGAGCCTCACTCAAAGGTGCTGGTCTTCGCCGGCATTCATGCGCTCGAGTGGATCTCGACCCAGACTGCGCTCGAGGCCCTGCGTGAGCTGGCGGGCTCGCCTCCGGCGGGGGTCCAGGTCGTCGTGGTGCCACTCCTCAATCCGGACGGTCGAGCGCGAGCGGAGGCCGATCGCCTGTCGGGCGTGCGGCGCTACCGCCGAAGCAATGCTCGGGGCGTCGACCTAAACCGAGACTTTGGCGTGAATCGAGAGGCTAAGGCCCTCTGGCGCCACCTCCTACCGTCCTACTACCGGGCCTCTCCGGCGCCGCTCTCGCAGCCGGAGTCGCGTGCCCTCGACCGCCTGCTGGCGAGAGAGCGCTTCGACGCTGCCCTCAGCCTCCATGCCTTCGGCGGCTTCGTCTACACCCCATGGGCGGGCCTGTGGGAGCGTCCGCAGGACTGGGGCGAGCATCACCGGCTCGCGACCGTCATGAGCCAGTCTCAGGGGGCGCACGCCTACAAGGTTCGTCAGCTTGCTCGCTGGGGGTTCTTCTTTCGTGCCCATGGCGCGGAGATTGATCACATCTACGGCAAGTATGGCACCAAGGCCTTCCTCATCGAGCTGACGCGCTCAGGGCTGCGTCCCTTTCGGCCGTCATCCCTCAAAGACCCCTTTCGGTGGTACAACCCCGAGCGTCCAGAGCGTCACGTGAGCAAAGGCTGGTCCGCGATTCGGGCATTGGTCCACACGCTGTCGCGGGAAAGGTCCTCGGTACACCCCCGTCACCTTGACGCTGCAGAACACGATCGATAGGACGTCGGCCCCTAGAGTCAGGAGGCGGGTGCAATGGTCGAGGTTCAGGCCTTGAGCCGGTATTACGGATCTCGCTGCGCGGTTGACCGAGTCACGTTCTCGATCGCGGCGAATGAGGTCGTGGGTTTTCTGGGGCTGAACGGCGCCGGCAAGAGCTCGACGCTGAAGGTCCTCGCGGGGCTTCTCCTGCCGTCGTCGGGCACCGTCACCATCGATGGGGTCGACATGACCACGAACCCCACCGAGGTTCGGGCCACGATCGGGTTCCTTCCGGAGGACCCTCCGCTGTACACGGAGATGCGAGTCTCTGACTTTCTGCGGTTTGTGGCGGGTCTCCGAGGAATGTCTTCTCAGTCCATCGAGGCGCGCCTGCCCGAGGTGCTGGAGAAGACTCATCTGGTGGATGTGGCCGACCGCGTGATCGATGAGCTCAGTCACGGCTACCGCAAGCGCGTTGGCATCGCCCAGGCGATCATTCACCGACCGCGGCTGGTCATCCTCGACGAGCCGATCAGCGGGCTCGATCCGGTTCAGATTGTCGAGATTCGCGCCGTGATCCGCGGGCTCGCTAAGGAAAGCACCGTCCTCGTGAGCTCCCACATTCTCTCCGAGATATCCCAGACCGCGGACCGCATTCTGGTGTTGAACCAAGGGCGACTGGTGGCCCAAGGCACCGAGGCCGAGCTGGCCGGGCGCTTCCACATCGGCGGCTCGGTGGACCTGATGCTCCGGGGCGATCGCGCGGTCATCGAGGCCACGCTGACGGCCAACGCGTCCGTCAAGAAGGTGATCGACCTGGACTCGGACGATGAGGCTGTTCACGTCCGAGTGAGCATGGCTGAGGACGTGAGAGAGGCCCTCGTCGGCGCGCTCGTTGCGGCGGGTGTGGGTGTCCGGGGCGTCGCCAACGCTCACGACGAGCTTGAGGGCATCTTCCTGGACCTCGCCAGGCTGGAGGGGGAGGCATGAAGACCATACTCCTGCTGGCTGGCCGCGAGCTTCGATCTTTCTTTGACACCGCCTGGGGGTGGGCAATTCTGGCCACCATCTTGGTCCTCGATGGCCTGATGTTTAATGCCTTCGCGCTCGGCACCCGTGAGCGGTACTCGGCCGATGTTCTGGGTGACTTCTTCTACCTCTCGGCAGGGACGACCATGATTGCGGGCGTGCTCCTCACGATGCGGCTCATTGCGGAAGAGCGTCAGACGGGAACGCTGATCCTGCTCCAGACTGCGCCGATTAAGCCCCACCACATCGTGTTGGGGAAATTCGCGGGCGCCCTTGGGTTCCTCTCGGTGCTCACCTTGCTCACCGCCTACATGCCCGCTCTCATCTTCGTACACGGCAAGGTCAGCCTGGCCCAGATAGGCGTTGGCTACCTCGGGGTGCTGAGCCTGGGTGCGGCGACAGTGGCGGTGGGCACCTTCGCCACGAGCATGGCGCGTAATCAGTTGATTGCTGCCGTCATCGGTGCGGGTGTGATCGTCTTCCTCTTGCTGGGGTGGTTGATCGGGCAGATGACGGAGCCGCCTCTGAGCGGGGTGTTCTCCTATGGGGCCTTCTTTGACCGGCACTACCAGCCGTTCATGAAGGGCCGGCTGAACACCGAGAGTCTGGTCTACTACGGCTCTGTGTGCTTTGCATTCCTCCTCCTTGCGGTCCGAACGCTGCAGCTTCGGAGGCTCCGATGAGAGGCGCTGTGCAGACGTTCGTGCTGGGGGTGGCGCTGGCGCTTCTCCTCTTGCGCCTGGGCGGAGGGCCCGAGGATGGGGTGACCCAAGCTGCGGCGCTGGGGTGGCTGATGGCGCTCGCAGGCCTTCTGCTCGGCCTTCGATCCACCGGCGCTGATGCCGGGGCGGCCTCGGCCAGACGCTGGGTTGCGGCCTGTCAGGTGGTGGCGTTGGTCGGGCTGGCGCTGGTCACGGGCCTCTCGCTTGACGCAATCCCCGCCGGAGACGAGGGAAGGACCGAGGTGGTGGCCCAGGCGCTTGCGGCGTTGCTGCTGCTCTGTTCCGTCATTCCCCTCTGGACGGTCGATCGGGTGCGTAGCGCCTCCCCTGTGGTGCTCAACCCAGCGCGGGTCTCGGAGGCAGGCTTCGGCGGGGTGTCGCTCGGCCTGGCCCTGGCTCTGCTCTTCCCGGTGAACTACCTGGCATCGGCGCACAACGTTCGCTGGGATCACAGCTACTTCAAGACAGCCTCTCCGGGCGAGGTCACGCTGGCGACAATCGCCAACCTCGACGAGCCGATACAGGCATGGTTGTTCTTCCCGAGCACCTCTGATGTGACCCAAGAGGTCCGAACCTACTTCGATCAGATCACGCACCCAAACCTCGAGATTCGCTACGTCGACCAAGCGCTCGAGGCCGAGCTCGCCAAGGATCTTCGCGTCCAGAAGAACGGTGCCATCGCCCTCGTGCGAGGGAGCGGAGAAGACAAGCAGGTCCAAAGAATACGGCTCGGAGATGAGCTCTCAAAGGCCGAGCGGAAGCTGAGGAAGCTCGATGAAGATGTCTCCCAGGCGCTGGTGAAGCTGGCCACCGATCCTCGCCAGGCCTACGTGACGGTTGGGCATGGTGAGATGCACTGGAAGAAGGGTGGCGGTGTCCTGCCCGCTCGAACCATCGATGGCATGAAGGCCGAGCTCAAGCGCCTCAACTTCAAGGTCTCAGAGCTTGGTGCGGCCCAGGGCCTGGCCTCAGAGGTGCCCGAGGATGCGGCGCTGGTGGTGGTCATGGGACCCACCGAGCCGTTTCTTCCGGAAGAGATCGCGGCGCTCGATGCCTATCGCCGGAGAGGGGGCGCGCTCTGGATCGCCATGGATCCCGGTACCGATGCCGACTTGAGCGCCCTCCTGACGCCGCTCGGTGTGGCCTATGACCAAGGCTCGACGCTCGTCGGTACGACCAACGTCTGGGTGGCGACGCGGCGAGTGACCGACCGCTACAACATCTTCACCAACAAGGCGTCGACGCACCCCTCCGTGACCACGATGTCTCGGAACAGCAAGACGCGAGCCCTCCTGACGCCGCTGGCCGCCCCGCTCCGGGTTCTCGACACGGCGACGGACAAGGTGGAAGTCACCATCCGGACCCTGCCGGAGGTCTGGCATGACGTGGTCCCCAACGTGAGGTTCGACGGCAGCGCTGAGGAGAAGAAGGAGTGGCCCCTCTCCGTCGCGATCTCCGGCGGCGACGGTCAGCAGGCTTATCGCGCTCTGGTGACGGGCGATGCAACCTGGGCGAGCGACTTGGTGCTCCCTCTCTCGATTGGTAACCAAGAGTTTCTCCGAGACGGGCTCAGCTGGTTGGTGGATGAGCCAAGCCAGTCGGGCTCCGTCAACAGCGAGGAGGACGTCAAGATACGCCACACCAAGGGCGATGATGCCTGGCTCTTCTACGGGACGACGCTCGTGATTCCGGTGGCGATCCTGGTGTTTGGTCTTGTTCGGGTTCGTTCACGGCGCAGGGACGGTGAGTCATGATTCGGTCGACCATCACGTTTGGTGTGCTCCTCTTGGCGGCTCTCGTGGCTTCTTGGTTGGACTGGACGGCAGAAGACAGCGTCGATCTCGAAGGACAAGTGGTTGTTCTAGACGGGGCGGCGAGCGCGATATCGGCGGTTCGATGGATCGGGGAAGAGACCGAGGCCACGCTCACCCGCAGGACGGATGAGCGCGGCGCGTATCTGTGGGTTGAGTACAACCGCTGGACCCTCCGAAAGGTGCAGCCGGAGGCCTCAGACACCGGTGGGACACCGGAGCCAGAGACCGAGCGCACGGCCAACAAGGCGGTCTTCAAGAGTGCCGACAAGGGTCAGGCCCTCCTCGACAGCCTGAGCCCCCTCGCGGCACAGCGCAGCCTGGAGGTCACCGAGGAGGCAAAGCTTCAGGATCTCGGTCTCAGCGATCCACAGTCTCGGATTGAGATTGACCGCGGGGATCGCACAGAGGTCATCGAGATCGGAAAAGAAGCCTACGGAACGCGGGACTACTACGCGCGGCACCAGAGCTCGGGCCGCATCTATTTGCTCGATCGTGAGCTGATCCAGCCGTTGAAGTACGCGCGGACTCGCCTCCCTGACCGTGCCCTCTTTGGCATGGCCAGGGCCGACTTGGAGAGTGCTCAGGTGAGCGCGGGCGGGCATTCGGGGATGTGGGTGCAGCGCAACGCCGACGATGAGAAGCAGGCGCGCTGGGCCCCGAAGGAGAACCCCGACGCTGCCGCCGAGCAGGCCACGACCTGGATCGACAAATTCATCGGGCTCAAGGGAACGCAGTATGCCGACCCCAGTGACCCGCCGGCGAACCTCGAGGAGCGATTCCAGGTGGCGCTCTCAGATGGCAAAGTCACGACCACCATCACGGTCTCTCAGGTGGGCCCGGATGGCGACTGGTATGCGTCCAGCGAGTACACGCGCGGGCTCATGAAGCTGGTCCGGAGCGGTGCGTCAGGCCTCGGTGACGACGTGGTCTCGCTGCTTACGGATCAGCCTGGGGACGCGCCCTAAGCTTGGATGTGCACCACCACGACCGTCACATTGTCCTCGGTCCCGTTCTCAATCGCTTGCTGCACCAAAACTTCGGCCAGGTCTTCGGGCTCGTTGGCTCGAATGATCTCGGTCAAGGCCATGTCGTCCAGCGGATCGGTGAGGCCGTCGGAGCACAAGATGAAGATGTCGCCGTCATCAATGGGACGTGTAGAGGTGTCGGGTTCAACAGGGCCGTGGTAGCCTACCGACTGTGTGAGGATGTTCTTGTGCGGCACGATTCGGGCCAGCTCGGGTGTCAAAGTACCCGCGTCAATCTCTTGCTGGACCACGGTGTGGTCGCGGGTCAGCCGATGAAGCCGGTCGTCCCGGAAGAGGTAAATGCGGCTGTCTCCGACGTGGCTGAGATGGGCCTCGTCATCTTCGATGAGGAGAACCGCCAGAGTGGTGCCCATGCCCGTATGGATGGGGTTTGCCATGGCCGCTTGGCGAATGGAGATAGAGGCTTGATTCATGGCGTATCGCAGTCGCTCTCGAATCTCCTCTTCTTGGTCCATGCTCGAGCGGTCCAGGCGAGTCTCGTCCGGGTTGACCTCGCCGAGGAGAACATTCTGGACCGACTCGACGGCGATCGCGCTCGCGATTTCACCGGATGCGTGGCCGCCCATGCCGTCGGCGACGACGAAGAGGCCGGCCTCCACGTCCACCAAGAAGCAGTCTTCATTGGCCTCTCGTACGGGACCAGGATCGGTTCGGGCGACAGCGTCGAGTTGCATCAGGCGTCCTCCAGAATCCAGACTATAGAACGAAATGGCTCGCTGCGGTTTAATGAGGTCTCCCCATGACGGCCTTGGCCCACCACGTCGTCCCGGAACCCGGGACCCGAATCGGGGATTATGAGGTCATCTCGGAGCTTGGTCGTGGGGGTATGGCGGTCATTCTGACGGCCAAACACGTCGAGACGAAGGCGCTTCGCGCCATCAAGCTCATGCTCCCTGGGACCTATGGGGAAGAGGTCGTTCAGCGCTTCCAGCTTGAGTTCGACATCCTCGCGCGCTTGGATCACCCGGGTGTCCTGAAGGTCTTCGAGGCCGGCGATGTGGGCGGGCGCCCGTTCATTGTGATGGAGCTCCTCGATGGCATGGAGATTGGCCAAGCGGTGGAGTGCTGGAAGGACCTTCAGCCGGCGGAGCGGTCCGCGAAGGCCCGAGGTGTGCTGGTCGCGGTGGCACGATCCCTCGAGTACATCCATGGACAGGGCTTGGTCCACCGAGATGTGACGCCGAGCAACATCATGCTGCTGAAGGACGGAACGACGCGGCTGATGGACTTTGGGGTGGTGAAGGAGCCAGGGGCCGATCTCACCTCGGTGGGCGAGGTGGTGGGGACAGCCGCATACATCTCGCCGGAACAAATCACCGGGGCTCGCGTCGATGCGCGAACGGACCTCTATGCGCTCGGAGCCGTCCTCTACCTCATGCTCACCGGTCGCAGACCGTTCACCGCGAGGACGCTCGCGGGGTACCTCGACAAGCACCTTAACCGACCGGTTCAGCCCCCAAGAGAGGTCGTGCCGACCGTGCCCAAGGATCTCAACGACATCTGCGTGAGACTCTTGGAGAAAGAGCCCGCCGCACGCTTTGGGTCCAGCGGGCATCTGCTCCACGCCCTCGATGAGCGGGCCGTTGAAGAGCACGGCGCGGACCACATGAGCTGGACGCCCGGCGTGGTGGGTCGGGCGGGAGAGATGGCCCAGGTTCGGGAGGCTGTCGCGAGACTGGCGGCGGGGCAAGGGGGCTTGATGGTGGTTGAAGCGCCCTATGGGATGGGGCGGACGTCCATCAGCGAGGAGGCTGTGAAGGCCGCACACCGCTTCGGGATAGGCTCCACGATAGGGCGCAACACTGCGAGCGATCAGCGAGCCTTTGAGGGCTACCGGGAGGCCTACCGCTACTTCCTTGATGACGCGTCGGGGCCGACGGCGCTCGCGATTGCCTTCGGCAACAAGCACTCGGGTGATACGCCGCTCGAGAAGTGGCGGGTCTTCTCCGCTTTTCGAGACCTGATCGAAAAGTCGGGACCCCACTTGATGGTCCTGGACGATCTGGATCGAAGTGATCGTGGCTCCATCGAGATGACGGAGTACCTGGTACGAAACCTCGTGGGCGCGGCCAAGCACCCTCTCTTGGTGCTCATCACGCGCGGGCAGCCTGGCGACACCGACCCACTGGCAGAGGTCCTTGATGCGTCGGAGACGGGTGTGAAGCCCGAGTTCATCCAGCTGCCCCCGCTGGGGGTGGGGGCGGTCGAAGAGCTGCTGCTTTCGCTGGTTCGAGGTGATCCCAAGGTTGAGCTCCTGGCTCGCCGCCTCCAGAGGGATAGCGAGGGTGTCCCCTTCTTCATCCGCGAGATGCTGCGAGGCCTCATTGCTCAGGGCGTCATTGTGCGCGGTCCAAACGGCGAGCGTGGCAAGATCGTGCTCTCGAAGAAGGCCATCGAGACCTCGAGTCTTCCGGTGCCGAGCTCCATTCGCGAGGTGATTCAAGGTCGGCTTCTTCCCCTCAACGAAGACCAGCGGGTGATCGTCAGCCTGCTCGCCGTTGCGCGGCAGGAAGTGGATATCGACATGGTCTGCGTGGCGAGCGACCTTGACACGGGACGGGTGCTGGACGCGATGGAGGGCCTCATCGATGTCGGTCTCGTTCGCGAGCGTGCAGTCGGCGAGACGGAGCGCTTCGAGCTGGCGCAGAATCGACTGAAAGATGTGGTGATGGAGGACCTCTCCCCGGATCTCAAGCTTCGCCTCCACCGGCGAATCGGTGAGTCGCTTGAGCGAACCCAGCGGCATCGACTCTCGTTCGTTGTGGAGTCCATGGCGTACCACTTTGAGCACGGGGGCGTGCCTTCGAAGGCCTACCCCTACCTCATCCAGGCGGCGGACAAGCTCATGGCCAGGACCTTCGTGGCAGAGGCGCTGGAGTACCTGGACCGCGCGCTTCGACTGGAGGCGGAGGCTCGGGAATACATGACCCTCGCGGATGCGGATCGGCGTCTCGCCGACCTTCGCCTCAAGCGGGCCAAGGCCCTCTATCACCTCGGGCAGCTCGCCGACTCTGCCGCGGAGCTGGGTAAGGCGGAGGCGCTCGCGGGTGTCGTCGGTGATCCTCGGCTCAAGATAGGCGTGCTCACGGAGCAGGGCTGCCAGTCACGCCGCGTGCGTGCCCTCGGCGCAGCGGAGAAGCAGCTCGCCGGCGCGATCGACCTGGCTCGTGAGCACGGACACCGCCGATTGGAGATCATTCCGCTGTACGAGCGCGGCGGGGTGGCTTGGGCGCGGGGAGACCTCGAGGGCGCTCGTGACTGGTGGGTCGAGGGGCTGGCTCGATCTGAGCAGTTCAGCGATGAGACTCGACTTGCATGGGGCTACGGTGGCCTAGGCTTGCTCGCCATGTGCAAGGGGCAGAGCGCGGAGGCGCGACGGAAGCTCGAGCAGGCCATCGACGTGTGCGAGCGTCACGGCCTGATCGAGCGCCTGACCGTGGCCCGCATCAACCTCATCGAGCTCTATCACTTTACGGGGAACTTTCGGAAGGGACTGGCGATCTCCGATGAGACCGTGAGCCAGAGTCGTGAGGTCCGGTACCGGTATGGCGTGGGACTCGGCATGCGGTACCGCACGCTCATGCTCACGGACATTGGCCGACTCTCCGAAGCCATGGACAACGCGCTCGCGAGCCTCCGAATTCACGAGGATATGGAGACCCGCGAGGACGAACTCGCCAGCCTAGTCGTGGCTTGTCGAGCAGGCCTCGCGCAGCGTGCCTACGATGTTGTTGAGCCTCTGTTGAGCGCAGCGACGGAGCTGCTTGAGGCGTACGACACGGAGGGTTTCGCGCCCGTGGTGCACGCATGGCGGGCTCGGGTCTATGCCCACCAAGGGCGGATGTCGGAGGCTTGCGACGCGGTCGATCTGGCGCGCCAGGTCGAGACTCGGCCCTGGCCGGGCCAGCGTGCGCGGACCAACCTAAACCTGGCCCGCGCCTACTTGATCATGGATGCCCCCGATCAGGCTCTCTCGCTCGCGGAGGAGGCCCTCCGACTGGCCGACTCCAGCGGCTATCGGCACTACGCCATGAGGGCTCGACAGCTGATCATCAACTGCACAGAGGACGAGGTGTCGATCGCTCGGCACCAGCGAGTGGCCGAGGCATTGGCCCGATCCCTGGCGGCCAACCTTGGGCGAGAGGACGCCGCTGCCTTCATGAAGATGCACGGCGTTAAGCCGAGGATTTCCATAGCGCCTGGCGGATAGTGACCGCTTCACGATGAGTTTGATGACGAGCGACAAACCACGCTTTGTTGTTGGGTATTCGGGGCAGGTCCGCTAGACTTCCGGCGATGACTCAAGTCACTCCTCCACCAACGCCCGGCGACACCGTCGGCCCCTATGTCCTCAAGGAACTGCTGGGCGTTGGCGGCATGGCCACGGTCTATCGTGCCGTCGACGACTCCGGGTCGGTCTGTGCCGTCAAGATTCTGCATCCTGGAAAGGCGCAGACAGATGAGGTCAAGCGCTTTGAGCGTGAATTTCTGGCGCTTCGGGACCTCCGTCACCCTTCGGTGGTTCAAGTGTACGAAGCGGGAATTGCGGGAGAGTATCCATGGATAGCGATGGAGTACGTGGAGGGCGCGGACCTCGGCTCACTGGTCGATCGCTGGACGGCCAACCCCCCTCCCAACCGATTCGCTCAGGCCGAGCGCATCCTTCGAGGCCTCTGCGAGGGTTTGGAGCTCATTCACAGTAAGGGCCTCATTCATCGGGACCTGAAGCCGAGCAACGTCATGGTGACCAGCTCCGGTGAGGCCAAGCTCGCTGACTTTGGGGTGGTCAAGGCACCCGGGGCGTTCACCACCCAGCTCACCGTTGCGGGCAAGCTCGTTGGCACCGTCGCCTTTATGTCGCCGGAGCAGATCACGGGTGATCCTGTGACACCGGCATCGGACCTGTACAGCCTTGGAGCGGTCCTGTACGTGCTGCTGACGCTTCGGCGCCCGATAGAGGCCGACAATGTTGCCGGCTATCTGGCGCGGCACATTACCGAGACGCCGAGGTCGCCCTCAGAGATTGATGCCAATGTACCGCCTCACCTCGAGGCGATCTGCATGAGCCTGCTCAAGAAAGAGCCGAACCAGAGGCCCTCATCAGCGAGCGAGGTCCTTGCTGCGCTCGACGGGAATGTGGCCACGCCAGCGAGAGTGCTCCACGGCCGTGAGCGTGAGCAGGAGTGGCTGGAGAATCATCTGGCGCAGGTCGTCCGTGGAGCTGGAGGGTTGGTCATTGTGCACGGCGAGGTGGGGTCAGGCCGGACGGCGCTGTTGGAGGCGTTTGTTCGCACCGCCCAGGCGCAAGGGCTCGCTGTCGCTGCCTCTAGCGGTGCCCGCTCGGAGCTCGTGGGGCAGCTCTCAAGGCAGCTCCCGCACCAGGCTGCGGGCGGGGCCTCATGGGTCGGTCTGGCTGCAGCAGCGTCACTGCAGCCAACGGTGATTGTGATTGACGACCTCGATCAGATGGACGAGTCGTCCACTGTTGGCATGACAGACCTGCTGAGGAGTCGGGTTGCCATAGAGGGTCTACCGATCCTGCTGGTGGGCTCCATCGAGGCGGATGAGGGGAGCACCGGTGCGCTGAGCTCGGGCGCGTCAACCGGCTTGAGCCCCGAGCGCATCAGCATCGGCGGCCTCGAGCGGCCGGCGGTGATTGCGATGGTGCGTGAGCAGGGAGTGGCCGGCGCGATGGGGGCCGCGCTTGGGCGGCGCCTGGCTGACGAGCTTGGCGGCATGCCGGGTGCAGTCGTCGAGCAGGTGGGCGCGCTCGTTCAGGCCGGGTGGCTACTGCCTACCCCAGACGGTGGTCTTCGTGCGGGGTGCACCATGGACGCGCTTCGAAAGGATCCGCTTCCGCTCCCTGAGCGCCTGAGGAAGCAAGAGGCCCGCCGAATCGACGGTCTGGGGATTGATGCTCGCCAGCTCTTTGATGTGCTCGTCGTCCTCGACATGGAGGCCACCATCGAATTGGTTGGCGAGATTGCATGCCTTGAGCCTCATGACCTCGGGCGCGCCATGCATGAGCTCTCGCTGGGTCGATTGATCAGCGAACGCACGGAGGGGGTCCATCAGATCTTGTCGCTCCGCGGCGAGCGCAATCGAGAGGTGGCCTACCAGCTCATCGCCAAGGACAAGCGTGTGCAGCTGCACCAAGCCGTCGCGGCCGCGCTGCGTCGACGCTCGCGAAGGAGGTCGGGTACATTTGCGGAGGTGATTGCCAGCCACTTGCTCAGCGGAGGGCAGGTCGGAGAGGCCTTTCCGATGCTCTTGGTGGCGGCTGAGACCACGCTTCGGTCTGGACGAAATCGTCAAACATCCAAGCTGCTCGAGAAGGCAGAGCGGGCGCGAAGGACGGCGCTGGCGGACCTCGACGAGATGACTCAGGCTCGGTACGACCGCCGGCTCTATGCCTTGTGGGGCAGTGTTCATAGCCGAACGGGGGCGAACCGACAGGCTGAGCAGGCGTGGAAGCAGAGCTTGGACGCCGCTCGACACGAGGGCGATTCGGAGGGTGTCGCGAGAGCACAGGCGGGTATCGGTCTTGCACGGGTGGCCCTAGGCGAGGTGGTGGGTGCGAGTCATGGGCTTGAGCAGGCGCTCGCGCGGCTTCCGCAGGGCGACCCCATGTGGGCCCAGGCTGCCGAGGCGCTCGCAGGAGCGAGGCTCAGTCGCGGTGATGTTGACGGTGCTCTTCGTCTCTGGAACGAGCTCATGGAGCTGGGACGAGAGATGGGGGCGGGGGCGGTGCTGGCTCGTGCGATGGTCGGTCTCGGACAGATTTACTTCGTTCAAGGACGACTTTCACAGGGACGAGACATGCTCGAGAATGCGGTCTTCAGGCTCAAGGATCACACGGCTCAGCGAGTGCTCCCCGAGGCCCTGTTGAGTCTCGCCCAGCTCTCGCATGCGACAGGAGAGCTCGAGGCCGCTCGCCTGCTCGCGCTCGAGGCCGAGTCCGCAGCGCGCGACCTACCCAGGCTTCCGCTCTGTGTCGCTGCGCTCGGGCTCACCGCGCGGTGTTTGCTTGACATCGGCGTCCCCCACGAGGCGAGGCTGATTGCCTCGGACGCGGCGACGATGGCCAAGACGCTTGGCCCGGTGGAGTCCGAAATGGCCATTGCTTGCGTGCTCCCAGCCGCGGGTGTGTTGGCCGCCCTAGGGGTGGATGATGAGGCGTCATCAATCCTTCCCGCGCATCCACCGGGTGCAGACCAGGGCGGCGGAATTGAGGACTCGGTTGGCGGCCTGATGGCGGTGAAGGGTCGGTTGGCCGCCCAGCGCAATCCCACCGTTGCGAAGGCGCTCGCGGGAAGCGTGCTGAGCCGTCCGCCCGCACCCTTGGTTTGGTCCGCAGTCCGGCACCTGTTGGACGCGGGCCACACGCTGGCGGCAGTGGGAGACGCCCGGGCACAGGAGGCCGTCGAGCGAAGCCTTCAGCTGCTGGAGGGCAAGAGGCTCGATCTCCTGGCCATGGAAGCCGGTCTCTTGGCGGCTCGGCTCGGCATCCAGCCTGAGGCCGCGGCACGCGCGCGAACAATATTCGACAACCTCGAGCACAGCCTTGGTTCTCCGGAGGGCTTTCGCGCTCGTTGGCTGGATTAAAGGCCGGTTTCGGCCCGCCCCTTTGGATGCAAAGTCGGCATCAAATAGAGGCCGATACCATGCTCCTCAGGTTAGGGGCGCGCTGTGAGTAGTTCAGGCGACAGCGGCGCAGACGCGCTTCCGGAAGAACTCGTCATGGGGGGGGTAACCCTGAACCCAGGCGACACCATTGGTCCCTATCGTTACGAGCGCCCGCTTGGACGCGGTGGAATGTCTCACGTGATCTTGGGCCGAGATCCAGCTGGGGAGGCTGTCGCGCTCAAGATCTTGAAGGCCAACCGCTTCAGAACGGGACTCGCGCGTTTTCGCAGAGAGTTTCGTGCCCTCGCGCGCCTCAAGCACCCCAACATCATCCGCGTGGAGAGCTACGGTGACATCCACGGCCACCCCTACATCGCGATGGAGTGTGTTGAGGGGACGGATCTTTACCAAGAGATTCGAGGTCTGCCGCGCACCGATCTCTCGCGTCGCTGGGCGAGGGTTGAGGAGGTCCTCATCGACCTCTGCCGGGCCCTAGCCTACATCCACCAGCGGGGGCTCATCCATCGCGATCTCAAGCCCAGCAACGTCCTGATCAATGAGGAGGGGGTGTGCAAGCTGACGGACTTTGGAATCGTCAAGGAGCTCGATCCGCAGAGCGACACGCAGCTGTCGACGACGCTCGTCGGGACCTGGGCCTATGCGAGCCCTGAACAGATCTCGGGTCGAGCCATCGATCATCGCTCCGACCTCTACTCGCTGGGGGTCATCCTCTACACCATGCTGACCGGCCGTCGCCCGTTTCAGGCCGATGACATGGCAGGTTACCTCCGACAGCACCGAGACAATGAGGCGACGCCGCCCATCAAGCTGGTGCCAGGGACCCCTCCGCAGCTCAACAACATCTGCATCCGCTTGCTCCAGAAGCTTCCGCGGAATCGCTTCCAGAGTGCCCAAGAGATCCTCTACCAGCTGGAGCAGATTGACTTCAGTCCCTCGCAGAATCCAGAGTCTTCCCAGTGGACCCCTCTCTTGGTGGGTCGGGACGCCGCCGTAGCGGGCGCCCGTGACGCCGTTGGCCGGCTGACTCGTTCCGAGGGGGGGGTCCTCTTCATTCAGGGGGGTGAGGGCAGCGGCAAGACCCGCATGTTGGGGGTGGCCCTTCATCATGCTCGCCTCATGGGAATCCCTGTACACCAGACCTCGATGGCCACGGGTGCGGGCTCCTATGAGAGCGTGCTGTCCATTGGTCGCCGGCTCGGAGAAGTACTCGACGAGGAGGCCTCTCCGGAGCTGATTGAGGGACTCGCCGCCTTCGTCAAGGAGGAGGGACAGATCGGTTCCGACGCGCGGTATCAGCTGTTCGACGGCATGCGAGATGCGCTCCAGAGGATCCTGAGTCACGGTCCGTGGATCCTGGCCATCGATGACTTCCACAATGCGCCAGAACCTCTGGTCGAGCTTTTGGGGTACATCACGCGCAGCTTGATCGGTCGGGACAAGCTCCCGCTCTTGATCATCGTCTCTGCTCGCCGCGACAAGAACACAAAGCTCATGGACAGCGTCCGTGATGGCACAGCGCTCTCGATGCATCCGGAGGTTCTTAAGCTCGGACCGCTGAGCGCCGAGAACGTCCATGCGGTGGTGACCGACATGCTCGGTGAAGGCCGGTCGGCCAAGGACCTCGCCAAGACGCTCTGTGAAGAGACGGAGGGCAACCCCTTCTTTGTGGCCGAGTTTCTGCGATCGCTCATCCAGCAAGGCGTCATTGAGCAGCAGGAGTCAGGGGGCTACAAGCTGGTCGCCGATGCGATGGAGATCTCGGGGGGCGAGCTGGCCATCCCTCACTCGGTGCGTGCGATGGTGCGGGACCGTCTCTTGCCGCTCGGGGACGCTGCCCGGGAGGTTGTGGACACGCTGAGCGTAGCGGGCCGAGACACGGATCTCGATGTGCTCTTGGATGTGGTGGGATGCTCAGAGGATGACGCGCTTGACGCCATCGACATCCTCGTGGAGTCGGGGCTGGTCAACGAGCGCCGATTGTCAGGGCAAGTGTTTGTCGACTTCTCTCACCGAAAGGTCGGTGATGTTGCCTATCGAGATCTGGACCCCGACTGGAGAGCAGTCCTTCATCGTCGTATGGCTGTGGCGCTTGAGATGCGTGCGGTCGACAACCCGACCATCTCGGAGGCCATCGGCGAGCATTACTCTCGAGCGGGGGAGAGCGGCAAGGCCTATAAACACCTGACTGCGACCGCACTGCGGCTCTGGCAGCGATCGCTGAGCGCGGAGGCGTGGGAGATGTCAGAGCGAGCTGTGCTTCTCTCGGAGCCTGCATCCGAAGACCTCAGCCAACAGGACTACGACAAAGCGCGGCTCAATGTCCTCCGAGTGAGGGCCTACATGAGCTACAACCGAGGGGTTTGGAGGCAAGCGGAGAACATCCTTGCCTCGCTTCAAGGTGTGGCGACCCAACTCGGAGAGAAGGCGCTTGCGGCCGAAGCGGCCCTTGATCGCGGCGTTACACTCAAGCGCTTGGGCAGGCCAAAGGCCGGTCTGGAGATGATCGAGGCCGTGGTCAGTGCGGCCCGTGCAGAGGGTGACCGTGGCGTGGTCATGGAGGGGCTGAGACGGTTGGCCCTCTATGCGTGGGAAGACGGCGACCTGGATACCTGTGAGCATCTCGCCATGCAGGGCTTGTCAACCGGCGAGGGCGAGGCCTTCGAGAACAGCCGTGCCGGGCTCTTGATTGTTCTCACCGCCGTTCAGGCCGAGCGAGGCGAGCTGGACTTGGCCATTGCAGGGCTCTCTGAGGCCGAGGACATCTTTCAGCGACTGAAGAACAAGCGCGCAAACTGCATCGTGCTGTGCAATCTCGCCGAGCTCAAGCTCTCGCAAGGAGCGGTCGCCGAGGCGATCCGTATGGCTCAGACGGCGGCAAACCTCGGCACGGACGTGGACTTCCATGTGGGCATTGCGGCATCACTTCGGGTGATCGCCATGGCCCGAATGGATCTGGGAGACATCGATGGTGCGGGTAATGCCCTGACACGAGCCCTGAGCTTCGCCGAGTCGGAGGCTGGGATTGACCGTGTTGCCACCCGATTCTTGTGCGGTCGCTTGTCTCTGCGCATGGGCGATCCAGCGGGAAGCATCATTCATCTGGATCGGGGCCTTGAGGCGGCAGCCGAGGGGGACCCCGAGTCCTACACGCCGCTTCTTATGGCGATGCGTGCTCGTGCCGCAGTGGTCTTGGGACGGGACGAGGAGGGTCGGGCCGACTTGGAGCGCGCGGAGGCCATGCTCGATGGCTTGGCGATCCCGAGAAAGAGCCAGGTCCTCGTGGTGCTCGCCCTAGGCCAGCAAATCCTCGAGAACCCCAGAGCTGCGCTTGAGCATGCGCGAGAGGCGGCGAAGATAGCGGGACCTCGGGGGTACCGCTTCTCCCAGATGACCGCTTGCTCCATCATCGCGGTGGTCTCGGAGGACGAGGACGAGGCGTCGGCGGCTCGCCAAGAAGCACAGGCGCTCGCCCGAGAGCTTGGCGAGGCAGTGCCCGAGGAGGACCTCCAGTTGTTCATGGAGCTACCGCGGGTTCGTGCGCTACTGAGCCCTCCGAACAGCGGCGAGAGAGAGCTTGATGATGGGGTCATCGGTGACGACTGAGGGCAAGGTTCCCCAGACCATTGGCTCATGGACACCGCTCCGCCTCATCGGGTCGGGTGCTGTCGCATCCGTCTATCTCTGCGAGAATGCGCGAGGCGAGCAGGCGGCGTTGAAGTGGATGAACCACACGCAGGGTCCGCTGGTCCGTCGCTTTCTTCAAGAGATCGAAAGCCTGAAGCGGCTGCGTCACTCCGGCATTACCCGCTTCTTGGACTCCGGTGAAGCCGACGGGCGCCCCTACCTTGCAATGGAGTACATTGCGGGTTCGGACCTACGGCTGTTCTCGGCCAAGCTCCACAAGCGACCCAGTGCGGAGCGGTATGAGCGTTGTCGCGTCATCGGTCGTAGGCTCTGTGAGGCCCTTGAGTACATCCATCGCGCGGGCCTCGTTCACCGAGACATCAAGCCGACCAATGTCCTTGTCTCGGATGACGACCGGGTGGTCCTGGGCGACTTTGGAGTCGTAAAGGACCCCGGGGCAGCCCACCGTACGGCCGTGGGAGTGGTCGTTGGCACGCTCGCCTATGCGGCTCCTGAGCAGATCGTCGGCGACGAGGTTGACGCCCGAACCGATATCTTCGGGCTGGGGGCAACCCTCTACTTTGCGCTCACACAGCAGCGACCCTTCCAGGGCCTTGAACGAGACTTGAGCGCGCTTCCTGTCCCTCCCTCTCGGATCGATCCCGGAATTCCCGCCGATCTCGAGGGGGCTGTGATGCGAATGCTGGCCGCCAATCCTGCTGACCGCCCACGAGATGCGGTGGCTGCGCGGGCGTTGCTCTCGACGGAGGGGCCGAGCGGGGCCGTGCTTGCGGGAACGCAGTCGATGGTTCGGCTGGTCGCGGCCTGTCTTGAGCGTGCTGAAGCGGGGGAGACGCTATTTGTGCGACCGGTTGGGCCTGCTGGAACGCGAAAGGCGTGGGTCGGAGATCTCCTTCGGCAAGGGGCCCAGCGGCGAGGAATCCCCGTCATCGAGGTTCTGGAGTGGGGCGCGTGGGCAGCCGTTCGGAGTCGCATCGAAGCGGGAGAGGCGCTGCTGGTCGTTTCGCCGCATGATCTTGAGACACCTCATCATGTGAGTCGAGTGGATATTCCACTCGCCCCCATGACTCTGGCGGATGTGCGTCGCTCGCTCGTCAGTGTCGCACCCGGCGTCGCCGACCCTGCCGGCGTCGCCGCGACCCTCCATGAGTGGACCGGAGGTCTTCCACGACTGCTCGCCGCACTGCTCGAGACGCACAGCGTCGAGGACAACTTTGTCTTGCCCCCCTTCGATGGCCCCCACCCCGTCGTGGAGCAGTTTGTCGACGGCCTAGACATGGACGAGATGGACGTCCTCGGGGCGATTGCCATCGCCGGCGCGCCTCTGGAAACCACCCGCATCGAGGACATCACCCAGGTCCCGGTCGATGACGTGGTTCAGCGGCTGATCCATCGTGGCCTCATCGTCGAGCTTGAGGGCCGATTTCGGTTGATGGGGAGTATCTTACGTCCTGCCATCGTCGCTCGATTGATCGACCCCGAAGGCCTGACGGAGCGGGTGGCTCGAGTCGCGGCTCAGGATGGTGGCATTGGGACCTCGCCGGAGTGGTTGTTGACAGAAGTTCGGTCCGGCATCGATAAGGCGGAAGATGCGCTCCTCGGTGGGAGCATGGCCCAGGGGCTGGTTGCCATTCGCCGAGCCGTTGATCTCTCGACGGCCGTTCCGGATCGAGACATCCGATCGGAAGCCAATATTGCGCTCGCGAGAGTGTTGATCCGCGTCGGACTCCTCAAGGAGGCGGGTCGACGCCTCGCTGACGCTACCGCTCTTGCTCATGCCGCGGGTCGGCAGGACCTCCGGCGCCTGTGTCATGGGCTTCGGGCTTGGGTGACGATGGACCAGCAGCCGAAGTCGCGTGCAGCGGCGGCCAGCGCCATTGATCGAATTCTGCCCATGCTGAGTGGAGCCGAGGCCCGTGGACACACACCCGAGGACACCATGCTTTTCGCCACGTGGGCGCGCGCAGCGGCAGTCCTCGGCGATGAGGCCACCTTTGAGCGTGCGCAAGTCGCCGCCATCGAGTGGGCAGAGCATGTAGAGGAGCCGCTTCGGCTCGGCATTCGCCTCCAGCTCTGCCGAGGTGCGATGGTCCTTCGCCGGCACGAGCTGGTAAGGGAGCTCGCCCACGCGGTGCTCTCAAAGAAAGAGCGTTTTCCGCTCATGGCCTGGGAGGCGGGGCGAATAATGGCGCAGCTGGAGGGAGGTCTCACGCCGGCGGCAGGAGCGCTGGCCGAGGGGCTCGATGCCTCGACGGCGGAGGCCCTCGAGAACAGACCGATCTAGTTCACGGGCGGCGCCGGCGAACAAGGGCCGCTAGTGCGATCAACCATCCCCACGCCATCGCGGGCTCGGACGCGACCGTGGCGCACCCGCCCTTGTCGTCGGTTGGAGTCAGATCGGGGGGGGTGTAGAGGTCGATGATAGAGCCTTCGCCGTCGTCGACTTCCTCGTCGTCCTCCGCCTCGATGTCGCCATCCGCGTCGGCATCGGCGTCGGCATCGGCGTCGGTGTCCGCGTCAGTGTCGGTATCGGTATCGGCGTCGGCGTCAGCGTCGGCATCGGCGTCAGCGTCAGCGTCGGCGTCACCGCTCTCGACCACGTCGAAGTCAACATAACCGCCTATCCAGCCCAGGTGAGAGTCCACGCGCATCGCACCGCCTCCACCGCCCGCACAGGTGTCGCTGCCGCCGGTCGAGAAGCCGTAGCTGTTCACACCCACCAGCTCCCAGCCCCCTCCAGGCAGGCGCTTGAGCGCTGCACCGCCGGAGTCTCCGGAGCAGATGTTCTTGCCCCCGGGATCGATGGTCCAGATGGTTCCAGAGTCGTAGTCGTAGATCGGGATGTCAACGAAGCGCTTTCTCCCGCTGTCGCTCAGCCCCGTACCGGTGATACCGAACCCCACATAGCGGACGTCCTCATCGATCCAGCTGCTGGTCAGGCTGTCGTCATTGACCGGCATCGGGTCGACGTCACTCACACTGTAGACCATCTTGATCAGCGCAACATCGTGACGAATAGAGCTGCTTGAGCCGGTGTAGTCGGGGTGGATGAACCAGTCCTCAATCCAGACCGTACGATCAACGCCTGCACCGGAGTAGGCGTTGTATCCAAACATGATCTGCGTGGTCCAGGAGTCGTCCCAGTCCTCGACACAGTGGGCCGCAGTCAAGACCCAGCGCGGTGCAATGAGCGTCCCCGAGCAAACGCCACCCCATCCGCTGCTGTCGTAGCCGGTGATGAAGACGATGGCGGGAAAGTCGGTGGTAGTGGAGCCACCAACAATGGGTGGCGGAGGGGGCTCGTCAGCTTGAGCCGGAGCGGTGATCATCGCGAGCGCGAAGAGGATCGAAACCATGTGTGCTTACTCCACGTTCAGACCAGACTATCCGGACTTGTCCGACATTTTGTCTCGAAAAGGTGAAGACTCCAAGGGGAAGGATCCATGCAGACTTCGGCGGGCTGGTTAGTGCAGGAGAGGAGGTGGAGATTTAATGACTAGATTTTGGATGATCACTCTAGGTCTGGTGGCCTGCTCCGATCCCCCGGCTCACAAAGGAATGGTCACGGACCGGTGGGGGAAGCCCATTGCGGGAGCCACAATTGGGTTCTCTGGAACGGCTAATCAGATCGTCAGCGGGCCCGACGGGAGCTTCACGATTCCGACTCAGAAAGAGGACATCAAGGTTCGAGCCGGGAAGCCTGGCTTCATCAAGGAGGCCCGCACCGTTCCCGCGACGGCGGACGGAGCGTCCCCGTCCCCTATTCGCTTTGCGCTGTACCCGGATCCGGAGAAGCCCGGGTTCTTCTTGGTGGCACAGTCGGCCTACACGGCGCTCGACGCCAAGGCGGTGAAGACCGTCGGTACGGACATTCGAGGCTTTCATGGTCTTCAGGATGTGGGCAAGGCACGCTTGAAGAGTGAGAAGCCGCTCGAATTCGTATTTACATCGGAAGCGCGGCGAAGCGAGCTGAAGCAGCTGGGCCTGCAGCTTCATCGCCTTCGGTTCATTGAGCAGGAGACCCTCCCGGGTGTCCTCGGCGAGACGTCGGTTAACCTCAACCTCTGGGTCTCGGATTCCTCCGTGCCCTTTGATCTGACGGGACTGGATACCAAAGATGACTACATCATCAAGACCCGAGACAAGCTGGAGCCTGGGGTGTACGCGTTTCACACCCAGGGCATTCTCACGAGCCAAGACCCCAGCGCCCTCGACAAGCTCCCTGCTGAGATGCGGGTAGCGTTTCCCTTTGAGGTACGCTGAGATTGAGCGAGATCAGATCATTCGGGCCGGTTACCCCTCTAGGGCGAGGTGAACATGCGCCCAGGTGAAGTTGAATCATTGCTGCAGCTCGAGCCGGCGGATCGCCTGGAGCCCCTGACAGAGCTCGGGCGGGCACTCTTGGCCGATGGACAAGCCGGATCAGATCGAGGCAAGGTCGTCGGAGCACTCGTTGCTGCGCTCGAGTCTGGCGCTGGGAGTGCGCTGGCACGAACGGCCGCTGGCGAGGTCTTGGGAGCCCTTGGCGACACGAGGCTGCGCGCTCCGGATGCGCCTGACTACTGGGCCGAGATCGATGTTGAAGGTCACCGCATCGCTGTCGGACGCCATCTGGTGACAGTGGATGAGATCACGCGATTCTTTGCTGAGGGCGGATACGACAACGATGCGTTCTGGTCGGAGGCGGGCCGGCAGTGGCGAGACACACGGCGCACGCTCTGGCCGGATCTCGCTGCCGAGCCAGACTCTGCGCCGCTGGTCGTCCCCAATCAGCCTGCCATCGGCGTGACCTGGTTTGAGGCTCTAGCCTACGCCGCCGCCTGCGGCGCGCGGTTGCTTCACCTCGACGAGCGACTCTTTGTGATGCGAGGGACAGTCAATCGTCCCTACCCTTGGGGGCAGCCCTTTGGCCATGGAAACGCCAACACCTCGGAGGAGGCACTCGGCAAGCCCTGCGCGGTAGGTCTCTTCGCTAGAGACTGTACGCCGGAGGGAATCTTTGACCTTGCAGGCAACGTGGCCGAGTGGACCATGGATGAGGCAGACGACGAGGTCATCATTCACCCCGGCTCGTGGAACCAGCCGTCGATGAGCGCGTGGGCCAAGGCGCGTGCGCTTGTTCCACAGAAGACGCGAAGCGCTGACCTGGGCTTCCGCCTAGCTCGAGACCTCTAGGGCTCAGTCCTGCCGGGACTGTCTTGCGGCCAGGTAGTCCTCAAGAATGACTGCAGCGGCCGCTTGATCGATGATGCTGCGCTGAGCCCGGCTGTCGTAGCCTGCTTCTCGCAGACGCTCGGAGGCGACCACGGTTGAGTAGCGCTCGTCCTGGTAGCTCACCGTGAGGCCTGTGGACGCCGCGAGCGCCTCGCCGACCTGTCTTGCGAGCCGAGCCGATCGGCCCTCTGTGTCGTCAAGCTCGAGCGGCAGACCGATCACAACCTCTGTGGCTTTCAGCTCGCCGAGGATGTGACTCAGACGAACCACATCGGTCTTCACGCCCTTTCGAGAGAGGGTGCAATGGGGACTCGGGATGCCGCCGCCTGTGTGGGCAAACGCGACGCCGATCGTCTTGGTTCCAACGTCCAGTGAAACAATGCATCCCATGGACGGTGTGATACCGACTACGTAGCGAGGGGTCAAGTGATGTCCGATACCGTAGCGTTGATATCAACCGGCGAAGAGCTTCTCTCCGGGGAGACCATCGACACCAACAGCGCCTGGTTGGCCGCGGAGCTATGGGCCCATGGTCTCCGCGTGTCTCGAATGGTCACCTGCGGTGATTCGCTGGACGACCTAATCTGGGCGGTGGGGGAAGCCGCTGGAGCATCAAGCCGTGTGATCTGCACCGGGGGCCTCGGGCCGACGGTGGATGATCGAACAGCGGAGGCCGTGGCGGCCTGGGCAGGCGTGGCCTGCGTGGAGTCGGAGGAGGCCCTAGAGCAGATACAGGCGCGATACGCGAAGATGGGGCGGGAGGTGTCTGCCGCGAACCGAAAGCAGGCCATGCTACCCTCGGGTGCGGAGGTGTTACCGAACCGTTGGGGCTCAGCCCCAGGCTTCGCGGTGACGCACGCCGGAACAACGGTCGTGTGCTTGCCCGGTGTACCCGTGGAGATGCGGAACATCTTCAACGAGACGGTGGCACCTCGGTGGAGCCCTGAGCTTAGAACCTCGCTACACCGCTTTCGCTGCTTCGGGGTTGCCGAGAGTCGGCTCCAGGCGGTTCTCGGTGCGGTCGACCTGGGCGGTGCAGAGCTCGGCTTCCGGGCGCACATTCCTGAGGTCCAGGTAAAGCTCCGGTTTCCATCGGATACACCCGAAGAAGATCGTGGCGCCGTGCTCAGTCGGGTCGCTGCGGTGCTCGGTGAGTCGGTGTACTCGATCGATGGTGGAGACCTTGCGGAGACCACAGTGAGTCAGCTTCTCGCTCGAGGAGAGACGGTGGCCCTCGCCGAGAGCTGCACGGCAGGCATGGTGTCGGCGTGGCTCGGGGAGGTCCCGGGGGTATCCGCGGCATTGCTGGAGTCCGTGGTGACCTATGCGAACGAGGCGAAGGAACGGCTGGGTGTCCCGAAGGACACGATCGAGAACAACGGCGCGGTTTCGGAGCCTGTTGCGCGCGCGATGGCGCAGTCGGTCAGAGCTCGGGCGGGGAGTACGTGGGGCGTGTCCATTACGGGGATTGCCGGACCTGGAGGAGGCACGCCATCCAAGCCGGTCGGTACCGTGCACTGCGCGGTGAGTGGCCCGTCATCCTCGGTCCACCGTGTCGCTGTGATTCCGGGGACACGTCAGCAGGTTCGAAAGCGCGCGGCAGGAATGGCGCTGGCGCTGCTCTTGGGCGAGCTCCGTTAGCGCTGACCGAACCCTGCACGAAGGCGAGTGAGCGTGTTCTCGCCCATGACGTAGACCTTGTCTGAGCCCTGGGACTTTACCCAGAAGAAGATCGCTCCTTGTTCGCTGCGAAAATGCTTGCCGACGAACAGAGCCTCGTGACTGCCGTCTTTGCGCTGGACCTCAAAGACCATTCTCGGTCTCGCTAGACCCGTCTTGCTCGCAGGGACGGCTCCAGCATCTTCCTCGCCCTTGGGAGCCGCAAGAAGACGTGCCACAAAAGCGGTATCGGCCACGTCCACGGTGAGGCCGGGTGGATAATCCACCTGCCAAACGCCGGTATCTGGACTCCGCGCAAGCTCGACCTTTGTCTTGCGCTGGTAGTAGATGAGCCGGTCCATATCGGCTTCATCGACACGGTACATCTCTCGGCTGGGCGTCGCCGCAGTCCCAGACGTAAAGAGAGACAAGGTCTGTGCTGGAACCGCGTAGACGCCGGAGCCTCCAGCCAGCCGCACGAAGCCCACACCCCCCTCCGCTCGGCGACCGATGGCCAGTGTGATTTCAGAGCCTTCTTTGTCCATCACAGTCAGGTTCGCTGCCGGAGGGGAGAACCCCCCGTCAAAGTCATCACCAAGGATGTTGGCGGCGCGCATTTGTCCGAGCTGCTGAATGACTTCTTGGAGGTCATCGCCAGACAAGCCCCAGCCGGGGTCGGGATCAAGCGTCCAGGGGCCGTCTATCTGCTCGTCGTCGGTGGGCTCACGCACCAAGTGAATGACCTCCCCGTTCCAAGGCTCTATTCGGAGGCCTTGGATGTCCGACTCATCGAGGTCGATAACCACTCGGTTTCGCCAGTCTAGAGGTTCACGCGCGAAGCGCTGGCGCCCTCCGAGTCGGGCCCGATAGATGGCCGGGTCGCCGCTGACGCGGACGAAGCTGCTGCCGCCGGCGATATCGCCTCCGATGGTGAATGACGCCGCAGGCTCCTTGTCATCGGTCCACATCTCAACCACGATGCCGCTAGCGGCATCCAGGCCATAGTCTTTTAGGTTGCCCTCATCGACCGTCACATCCGCCGACACCTTAGAGCGGAAGGGGGCAAGCAGCTGAGCAATGCGAACCGCATCGGCCTTTTGCTTTATGGGGGCCGTCACCGCCCAGGCACCGGTGGTTGTGTCCTTTGCGAGAATGGTCTTTGCTGTCGCTGTTGAGAGCTCAACCCGTGACACGTGATCGGGATTCAGGCTTGCAATCACTGTCTGCTCGTCCGCCGCGCCGACCCCCTGGGGCTGGTCAATGATGGCCAAGGCCACGAAGAACAGAGCCACGGCCGCGAGGATGGTGGTCTTCTTGGTCAGCGATGGGATGGAAGGCTCTCTCACTGATCTCCCTCCTCTGCCACATCCTCAGGCGAGCTCGCCTTGGTCTTCTTGATGGGTTTTGCCAGCGCGGAGAGGACCTGCTTCTGTTCTCTCGCGGGGGGGGAGGAGGACTCGGCCGCTGCGTCGGTTGCGTTCGCGGCGGAGGCGTCATGCTCCCGCTGACGGTTTTGTTCTTCGAGAATCTTTCGTGCGGTCCTTCCGAGAAGCATTGACGCCTCGCGCTGCTCGGGCGTCATTTCTTCAGCGTCATCGGTCTCGACGATTTCGTCCGCGAGTGACCAGTTGGCGGCCAGGGGTTCGGGGTCGGGTTCCGGCTCGGGCTCAGGCTCG
>CAZKOI010000012.1:0-29364 GCA_964554315.1 uncultured Enterobacterales bacterium
GATTAAGACCTTCATAGGTTGAGCCTCCCGAGCGCTCTGCGGAAATGCGGCGCGGATCGATCCGCACCCCTGTGAACTGGTGCATAATGCGTGCTGATGACAGACTCATGCCGAGCGTGAGTCTTTCCTCATCGCGCACTCGATCTAATGGAGACACCATGGCTAGGATTCTTGCGGTCGACGATGATCCGTTGGTTCGTCGCGCAATCTCAAGGGTACTCGTTAACGCCGGACACGAGGTTGTCCCCGCGGGCCACGGTGCAGATGCGCTCCAGATAGCCTCCGACCGAGCCTTCGATGTGGCCTTGGTGGATTACCACCTCCCATTCGTCGACGGGCTCGAGGTCCTTCAGCGTCTCCGAGAGGTTCAGCCGGGCTGCTTGCGGATCTTGGTCACGGGGGCACTCGATCTGCCCATGATCATGGATGCCGTTAACCGCGGCGAGGTCATGAGAGTGGTCGAGAAACCGTTCGAGGCCGCCGGGCTGGTCGGGGCCGTTGACGACGCGATGACGGCTCGCCGTCGCATGATGGAGGTCTACCAAGTCCAAGAACAGGCCGCGACCGAGCACGAACGAGACCTCCTGGTCGAGTGCTTGGAGGGAGGCCACCTGCGCCTCGCCCTTCAGCCCATTGTCGGCGGAAAGAATGGAGAGATTCGTGCCTTCGAGTGTCTGCTGCGGTCCAAACACAGTGTTCTGGACGGTCCCCTGTCCGTGATTCGAGCAGCGGAGCGTCACCACATGCTCCCGGAACTCGGCAAGGCCGTGAGCCGCCACGCGGCGGAGTGGATGGCCCAGATTCCAGACGGTGTGCGTCTCTTCATGAATCTCCACCCCGACGAACTCGCCGATCCAGATGGTCTCTGCACGAGCCTGGAGCCGCTGCGCCCTTGGGCGAGTCGCGTGGTCCTCGAGATCACGGAGCGAAGCCGCCTCCAGGGAATCGAGGCCTGGGATGAGAGCCTCGAGCGAGTAAACGCGATGGGGTTTGCCATCGCGGTGGATGATCTTGGCGCGGGCTACAGCTCTCTCAGCGTCCTCGCTGAGCTCCAGCCCAGCTTCATCAAGGTGGACATGAGCATCGTGAGAGGGATCGACTGCGACCCGCGAAAGCAACGCCTTGTTGACCTGCTCTGTCGCTTTGCCGACGCGACCAACGCCACCCTGATTGCCGAGGGCGTCGAGACCAGTGAGGAGGCCGAGGCGCTCCGAACATGCGGGGCTCATCTGCTCCAAGGGTACTTGTTCGGGAAGCCATCGACCGAGCTTCCGGAGACGATGACCCTTCCTGCGGAGGCAAAGTAGTCCACCATGGCTCGAATACTGGTCGTGGACGTTGACGAGGCCGTTCGTAGCTCTGTCGAGCGCGTCCTGCAGAGTGCTGGGCATGAGGTAACGACCATGTCAACGGGCAGCGAGGCGCTCGATGTGGCCGCCTCCCAGCCGTTGGAT
Source organism: uncultured Enterobacterales bacterium (assembly GCA_964554315.1). Classification (GTDB taxonomy): domain Bacteria; phylum Myxococcota_A; class UBA796; order UBA796; family UBA796; genus UBA796. The sequence goes on from CAZKOI010000012.1 coordinate 1,455, forward strand.
GTGGTCATTGTTGAGTACGCTCTTCCTCAAATGGATGGCCTCGAGGTCCTCCAGCGTCTGCGCGAGATCCAGCCTCGATGTGTTCGGATGCTGGTGACCAGCGAGCTGGCTCTTCCGCTTGTGGTGACAGCGGTGAACGTCGGCAAGGTCGCCCGGGTGATTGAGAAGCCCTTTGATGCAAACACACTCGTCGAGACGGTCAAAGAAGCGCTCGCCAACCACAATCGGCTGACGTCTATGCTTCAGACCGAGAAGGGTGAAGGCTCTGCACAGGAGCAGCGCGACCTCACGGAGGTCCTCAGCGGCAGCGCCCTCCGGCTTGCGGTTCAGCCCATTGTTCGCGCTTCAACCGGTCAAGTCTTCGGCTACGAGCTCCTCCTCCGCTCCGCCCACCCCACGCTCGACGGTCCCGGTCCAGTCCTCATGGCGGCCGAGCGGCATCGCATGCTTCGCGAGCTCGGCTCCGTCGTGGTCGCCCGGGCGGCAGAGTGGCTCATGAGGCTACCCGAGGGACGACGCGTCTTCATGAACCTCCACCCCCAGGAGCTGGTCGATGCCACCGCATTGAGCACAAGAATGGAGGTGCTCCAGCTGTGGTCAGACCGCGTGGTACTGGAGATCACGGAGCGCTCCGAGGTGGGCGAGGATTTCTCTTGGGAGGGAGCACTCGAGCGTGTGAAGGCCATGGGCTTCCAGATCGCCGTCGATGACCTCGGCTCCGGCTATGCGGCCCTCAACATGCTCGCCGAGCTTCAGCCTCACTTCATGAAGGTCGACATCAGCATCGTACGCGACGTCCACAAAGACGACCATAAGCGAAGACTGGTCGATCTCCTGTGCAGCTTCGCGTCCGCCACCGGGTCCGAGGTGGTCGCCATGGGAGTCGAGTCTGAGGAGGAAGCCCAAGCACTTATAGATGCAGGCGTCGACCTCATGCAAGGCTACCTCTACGGCGAGCCCAGCCTCAGCATCACGGCTTGACCCATCGGCCTTAGAACTGGGATATGTCTCCGCGATGCCAGCGGTTTTCAACGGATCTGAAGCCTACCCTGACCCGCCCATCGCTCCGGTCTTGACGATCGGCAATTTCGACGGGCTCCATATCGGTCACCGTCACCTCATCCAGCGCCTCGTCGCGTCGGCACGAGAGCGGCGTGCTCCAGCGGTCGTCTACACCTTTGATCCGCCGCCTCGAGCCGTTCTCGGCACCAAGCCCGCCCCACGAATTCAGAGCTGGGACGACAAGGTCGAGATCATGGGCGAGCTCGGGGTGGACCATGTCGTCGTTGAGACCTTCACCCGAGCGTTCGCAGAGAGACCCCCGGCGTGGTTCCTGGAGGAGGTGGTCGGCGCTCGAATCAAGCCTCAGGCCATGGTGGTGGGGTACGACTTTCGCTTTGGTAAGGGGCGCGAGGGCGATGTTCACACGCTGCGGGAGGCCTTTCCCGATCTCCCTGTGACCCAAGTAGAGCCGCTCAAGCTCGCCGGACAAAACGTGAGCTCAACGCGTATTCGATCTCTCATCTTGGCCGGCCAGGTCGCTGACGCCGCCCACTTGCTCGGCTGCAGTCATCGAATTCGAGGCGTCGTCGTGGGGGGTGACGCGCGGGGCCGGACCATAGGATTCCCTACCGCCAACCTGCAGACCACCGCTGAGCTCGCGCCGGCCGTAGGCGTGTATGCCGTGCGATCTCGAGTCGGCGGCGGGCCCTGGTCATCGGCTGTGGCCAACCTCGGCCATCGCCCAACCTTCGATGGTCGCGGTTTTCTCATCGAGGTCCACATCCTCGACTTTGAGGGGGACCTGTATGGCCGCATGCTGGAGGTGGAGTTTGTCGAGCGAATCCGAGGAGAGCGGTCCTTCGCATCGGCCGATGAGCTCGTCGCACAAATCAACGCCGACATCACCATCGCGCGTCGGACCCTCCAGTCATGACGTCAGCCTTCGCCCTGTTGGGCCATCCTGTGAGCCACTCGCTCTCCCCAAGGATGTTCAACGCCCTCTTCGCGCGTCGAGGGATCGATGCCCACTATCGAACGATCGATGTGCCCCCATGCGAGGGAGAGCACCTCGTCCGCATCTTTCATGAACATGCTCTTCAAGGCGCCAACCTCACCGTCCCACACAAGACAGCGATCCTCCCGCTGCTGAGTGGACTCTCTACGGACGCTCAGCGCGCAGGGGCCGTGAACGTGATTGTCCGTGAAGGTGAGGGGCTGGTGGGACACAACACCGATGTTCAAGGTTTCGCAGACTCGCTCTTGCAGCCTCCCGGGGATACCGCCGTCGTGCTTGGTGCGGGTGGAGCGGCTCGAGCCATCGGGTGTGCGCTGATGGCCGCCGGTGTATCCCGTATCTATGTCCTCAATCGCTCCTCGGCGCGAGCCCGATCGACCGCCTTGGCCCTCGCTCAGCTGAGCACAAAGGTTCGCGTGAGTGCTCATGAACTCTCGTTGGATTCCTTCAATGCCGTGGCACCCTCCGCGACCACCGTCGTCAACTGCACAACCGCGGGCGCGAAAGCATGTGTCGACACCCTCCGTCCGAGCCTGCTGCCCCACAATTCGCAGTGGATCGACATCAACTACTGGGATGACTCCCCACCCGCTCAGAAGGCCTGCGCCGATTGTGATATCCCCTTCCAGACCGGCCACAGTATGCTCGCCCATCAAGGCGCGCGCGCGTTTGAGCTCTTCACTGACCAGGCGGTAACGGGAGCGGAACTCTTATCAATCTTGGGGTCAACGCCGTGAAGCCTAAGGTCGTGTTGATCGAGCCCAAGGCACACCGAAGGTTGGCGCTGGTCAGCGCCCTTCGTGAGCACTTCGACGTCGTCCCCATGTCCACCTTCGACGGAGCCCTTCGACACATCCGTACGCTTCGTCCGGCCCTCGTTCTCGTCGGCCTGGGATGGCGTACATCACCAGGGCTCCGACTCGCTCGTCAGATCAAGACCGACGCTGGAAGCACATCCAAGGTGCTCCTCATTGACTGGCCCGGACGACGGCCGGACCCTTCGCCCGCCGAGCGGATAACGCCCCCGCGTCCGACGGCCGCTCAGGTTCTCGACGCCGCTCTCGCGCTCGTCCGCTGACGCCCAAAGCTCATTGAACGCCGCTGTCCTTTGCGTTCGTGATGTGGAACTCCACCCGTCGGTTGTTCGCTCGACCGGTTCGGGTTCGGTTGGTGTCGATCGGCTTGTCCTCACCGTAGCCCTTTGAGGTCATTCGGCTGGCATCAATGCCTTGGCTCACCAAGTAGTCCTTGACCGCCGCCGCCCGTCTATCACTCAGGCGCTGGTTGCTGGTTGCGCTACCCTGAGAGTCCGTGTGCCCTTCGACGCGAACCTCGATCTTCGGGTAGTCCGTGAGCACCGCAACGACCGCGTTGAGGATGCCATGACTGACCGACTTGATGGTCGCACGGCCGGTCTCGAAGAGGATCTTCTCCTTGATGACAATCTGGTCCCGCGCGATCTCGACTCCCTTCGGCCCCTGATCGGGGCAGCCATCGGTGTCGAGGTAGCCGTTCATGGTCTCGGGCTCGTTGGGGCATCGATCATCGGGGTCTAGGAAGCCATCGTTGTCGTTGTCCGGCTCTGGACACCCGTCCTCGTCCTGGAAGTCATCCTTATCCTCCGGCTCATCCGGACATAGATCTTCACTATCGACAATCAAGTCTTCATCTCGGTCGTAGTCGGGACAGCCATCCTCATCGAGGTGTCCGTCGAAGTCCTCCGGTTCATCGGGGCACTTGTCTTCGTGGTCCCACAGGGTGTCGCCGTCACGATCCTTAGGTCGGCACTCGTCCGCCTTCTCGATGGCGACAGCCGCATTGGTGCGCGCGGTGCTCATGTGCTCTGTGGCTCGACGAGCATCGCCCTGCTTGAACTCGAGAGCGACAAAGTCCGCGTGCGATATCGCCATCGCCGTCTCTCGCGGAGCACACTCCCTCGCCCACTGGTCCTGGTTCATCTCGTCCAGCTGCGCCTTGAGTGCCTTGTGCTCCGCTGGCAGCTTCGCGGCTTGGACACACCCGGCCAAACCCATCAGCAAGAAAACGCGAATCACTACCAAACTCCTTGCTGTGAGGCTTCGCCCGGTGGCGGGCTCGCAGCCGGCGCTGTGGCTCGAGTATCAACGGGAGCCGAGGCGGCCTCTGAGATCGCCTTGTCGGCCCAAGCCTCGGCCTGCTCCATCATCCGATGGGCCGCCTCGAAGTCTGAGTGACCCCACTCGTCACGAGCCTTCTTCAGATACGCGTCTGCCATCGTCCATGCATACACCGCGCGCCGAGGGGCATCCGCAGCCTTCGCCTTCGCGACCTTCTGCTCCACCTTGACCAAGTCTACAGTGCTACGCGTCGCAGCATAGCATCCGGTCAATCCCAGCCCTACGGCAAGAAACAATATTCGATGCATGGTAGCGCTCCTGTCTGGCCGCCGCTTCGTGCCCTTGATCAACGCACGAGGCTATCTCACTGTCAAGGAGAGGCAGCACCCTCTTGCGGTGGTGGTGCAGGTTGTGGCGGTGGTGCGCCGGGCCTACCGTCTCCAGGCTGTGGCGGCATGTCCGGCGTGAGGCTGGGCAATTCAATGTCCCCCAGCCGCTCTCTCCAGGGGGCGAGATCAAACACGGCCATCATCATTCGACGCGGGATCTGGTCCAAGGGAACCGAGACGTCCTTCCCGGCCATCGGGATCCAAGCCGGCGCAACCTCTCGGGTCAGGTGGGTGTCCTCAGCAACCCCGAGCCCATGCTCATAAAATTCAACGGGCTCCACATCCAGGCGCTCCCCTATGCGCCGCAGAGCATCTCGGTAGAGCACTCCGCCCTCGTGAGGATCGAGGAGGTAATAGCCTCGCTCATGAACCAGCAACCAGCGGTACGAGCCCCCTGCCATAAGCGCCGCGAGCTCGACATCCGGGACCGCATCCAGGTCCGCGCTGAGCGGCTCTCGCGACAGCAGCAAGAACTGCTCCTCGAGGGTCGGATGGGGAACCTCTCCCTCCGCCAGCCACCGCAAGAGGTCGCCCGCTTCGCCGCCACCCTCTCTCCGAAAGAGCGGAGGAACAGCCGGAGCACCTGCCCATGATCGATAGAGCTTCTGCGCATGAAAGACCTGGTAGACACACATCAGGTCCTGCTGCTGTTCCAAGGGAAGCTCTATGATTCCTTCACGCCCTTCGGGCTCGAGGTCGAGGTACCACTGGGGCACGATGAACGGGCTGACGACACCGGGGATTCGCCACAGAGGGGGCTTCTGTACGCCCTCCGGGACAGGCCCCGTGTCGATGTGCCAGAAGGGCTGAGCCGCCACACCCAGACCCACGAGCAGCGCCACCCAACCTCGCCTTCGCCCTCGAATGGCGTTTAGCCCGATGGCCAGCAGTACGACCGATGAGACCACCATCATCGAGCTCATCCGATAAGGGGCGAACATTCGAGACATGCCCGGAATCCACTTGAACATCCAGGTCCACGGCATGCGCACCACGTGCTCACCGATGAAGATGACGTCCGTCGAGTCTCGATCGGCGCCGAGCTTCAAGAAGGGTCCCATGGTACCCAGCCAGAAGATCACCCATACCGCAAGCCATACGCGCGCGCGCTTGATCCAAAGACACGGTAAGACACCAGCGATGAACACCAGCGTCGGAAAGGCCTTCACGCCATGGAAGGGGTTGATCACGTGGTCGGCGGGCCATGAGCTCACAATGACCCGCCTCAGAGAACTGAGGACGTTCTCCTCGTAGTTGGTCGGCCGGAGCGGGGCGGACGAGACCGTGTCATAGGCCGGAAAATCAAGGAAGAAGCTTAGCTCAGGCAGGTCCGTCATCGAAGACCGCATGGGGTCTGAGGAACCCGCCGCGAAGTAGGGCAGGAGGAACAGGATGAGTCCAAAGGTGGCCACAACCCCCGCGGTCGCGAGCCAGCGAAGGAGACGGTTGAGCGGCGGTCGGTGGGTGTAGATCCAGTGTCCAAGCCAGACGAGACCGAAGAGGCCCGCAAACAGGCCATAAAACCAATAAAACGCGCCGACGAGCGTGAAGCAAATGCCCACCCAGACGCCATCGATCACACGACCTGTGCGGGTGGCTCGCATCAAGGTGATGGGAAAGAGAAGCAACCACCAAAGCAAGACCTGGCGCAGGCCTGTTCCATTGACATCGACAATGACGAGCGGGTTGACCACCGCCACACAACCCGCCGCCCACGCGACCACCCTGCTGTCCGTGAAGCGACGCGCGAGCGCGTAGCCAAAGAGCCCGTTGCCCACCAGTATGATGAGCACCTTTAGGTTGTGGTGCCACGGAAACCCCAAGATCTGGTCTATGGGGTAGCTGATAAGAAGGACATCGAGGACATTTCCGGTCTCTGGATACCGTCCAAGACCGACCAAGTGCCGAAGTCGTTCGAAGCCGCTGAGGTCCGCCGCCATGAGCGCCTCGACCTCTTGAAAGTGCCACCAAATCCTCCAGAGCCAACCGCCGAACTCCCCGCCGCCGACCACTTCTCTCGACGGAGCATCGATCATGGGCCAGGTCATCGCCGAGCTGATGGCCAGATAGAGCACCACAAGGGCGCTAAACTCGACGGCCAGTGTCAGAATTCGGCGCACTCCTTCACTCCCTCACAGCGTGTAGACCTGAATGCCTTCGGAAGCATAGCGCCGAGGCGCACCAAACAATCCGCTCAGCAACGCCTCCACCTGAACGCGCTTGAATTCCGGGTAGAGGTTCTCGTGCAACACGATGTAGCGATAACCCTGCAGCGCCATCGAGCGAGCGCTGACGACCATGTCTAGCTCCGGCATGCTGGGCGGGGTCGACCGCGCACGATGCGCCTCCATCCGGACGAGGGTCGCTGTCAGGCGGTTCCTCAAGAGGGCTTCGGGCATCGGATCGTTGAGACCCCATGGCACGGGACGCCCATGAGCCGTCTGGTACCAGACGTACACGGCCCGCTCCAGGTTCGGTACGGCGAGCGGGAGGTCGAGCACGGCCCCCGGCTCGGGGTCCGCTCGCATGTCCACGTAGGCTTTTGGGATCACCGCGTCAGAGGTGGGCACGGGCAGGGTCGCGGGGGACCCATAGCGAAACTCGAGGAGCGTGAGCACCGACAGCGACAGAACCAGCGCCCAGCGGGTCCGAGGCGCGGCATGACGGGTCATGTGCCGGAGGCCATGACTGGCCAAGAGAGCAACGGCGAGGCTCACCCCGACCACAAACCGGAAGGGGTGCGAAATGCGGCTGAAAAGCGGCAATACATCAAACAGCGGAAGGAAGGGTAGCGGCACTCGCCGGCCTTCGAGCTCCACCATGCCACCGTTCATGTTCAGGTAAGGACCGAGAGAGAAGATGAAGAAGATGAGCGCGAGCCAGATCCACGGCCCGAATGCCCGATGGCGTCGGGTGGCCACCATCGCGTACGCCAACAACCCAAGCCCAATCCAGCCCAGGTAAATCACAATGACCAGCTCCTCACCATAGAGCGCGAGCAGATCGGGACTCGGTACCTTTGTGGGCTTGAAGAATGCCACCACGTCCGTGATGTTGTGGTACAGAAGGCTCGCCTCTACGAACTCAGGGTCCCGCGTCACGAGCGCGTCGGATGCATCGAGCGAGGATCTGAACAGCAACAGCGCTGGAGCCACCAGCATCATTCCGATCACCGCGCCACCGGCGATTCGAATCAAGCTCTTCGCCCAGGGCTGAATCCAGGGCTGTCGAACAGCCCTCCACGAGAGGATCACCGCCGTGGCCATGACGGCAAAGAGCCCGTAGTACCAGCTGGTGAGCATGGTGATGGCCATCGCTCCGCCGAGCACAGCCGCTCGTCGCCACGTGGGCCGGTCAAGAAACCTCAAGAGGCTCCATAGCGCGATGGGCATCCAGCCCGCACAGACCGTCTCTGAGATGCCATTGTAGGCTTGTCCGAGGAGGTGCGGTGAAGCGCCATAGATCACCATTGCGATGCCGCTGCTGACCGCATCCCCTGTCACCCGATAGGCCAAGAGCCACGCGCCCCATGCGGATAGCGCAAACCCAAACATGATGATGAGGTTGTAGGCCATGGCCGGTCCGACCAGCCACTGAATGGGAGCGCTGATGAGCGCCTGGGCGGTATCGATGAAATAGAGCGTACCGCCATCCGGGTAGGCCAACAGCTGAGTCCAAGCAGGCCAAGACCCCTGCTTGATGGCCTCCGCAACCCACCAGTAGCCCCACACATGGTTCCAGTTGTCGTTACCCGGATGCCCCATCAGGAGGGTGTCGGGATACAGCACCACCGGCCACGTCAACACCACACAGAGCGCCAGCGCAGCAATGGCAGCGTAGGCGGCGGCGGGAGTAGTGTTGGTTTGCATTCTCGGCATTCGCTGCCCTGCATCTTACAGTAGAGATGCCATGGTTATTACTCGGTCCATCACAGTCCTCTGCGTCACCGCCGGTTTGTGCTCCACCGGATGTAGTCCGACACCCCGGCCGTTGCCCACCCAGGAGGCCATCGAGAACCTCGATCGGAGCCAAGCTCCACCCCTCTATCAGCTCCTCTACGATATCCCCGCACTCCCTGCCTTTGACCCCTCCGTCCAGCGGGTGCGAATTCTCATTTGGCTGCGCCACCTCGACCTCAGCAGGGGGCAGCTGACCCGACTGGACGAGCTTCGTGCCCTAGCCGATGAGCGTCGAGCCCGGATTCAGGGGGCAGAGAGAGAGGCCAGCGAGCGCTGGAGAGAGGGCGAAGCGGGGGTCTACGGACGAATATGGGAGCACCTTGCTGCAGGAAAAGCCGTCGATGATCCGGAGATGGCCGCGCTGACCCACGAGCTCAAAGAGATGCGATCCGGCGGAGAGCGCGAGAGGGAACTCTTGAAGCTTAGACTTCAGGGTATTCGTGCCGTCTTCGAGGCCCAGCGGGACTTCCTGGCGTCGCTCTCCCCGAGCCAAGAGGCCCTGCTGGCGGATGCGGTGTTCTTTCTCCGAAACCGCCTCGACCCTGTCGGAAATCCCGGTGATTTTCGAGCACTGGTGGGGAGCATCTACGATCCCGGGCAGTATGCTGTCCTGACCCGCGGATCTTCGGACTGGGCGCGCGCACCGCTCAACATCGGCGGCCTATGGTCCGACGAACCCCAGCTTGAGGGTGGAGCACTGCACGAAGCCCGTCGAGAAGTCCTTCTCTACCTCATCCTGCTTGAGCCTGCGCTAGGCGAAGCCATCGCCACCGCGAAAGCACTCAGCCAGACCGACGGCGGGCCCTGACAAAGTCTCCGATACCCTCGACGAGTCCCAAAAATCGACTGCGCCGCGGACCCTCGACACAGACCTGCGCCATCGCCAGCGCCAGCGCTATCCCGAGCGAGGGCCCTCCTCCAAGGTACTGAAGGTGACCACCCACCGAACCCCGTGTCGCCTCGCGGGTGTCACGTCCCACCGTTGCCCCACCAATGTGGTGACACCGCGCAGATCCTACGACTCGAACCCGAAGACCCCTCTGATGAAGCCTCCGGCAGAGCTCGAGATCCTCGAATCCATGCCGAAAACGCTCATCGAAGCGCTCCCCTGTCCGGATGATCATCGCTGCTCCACTCAACGCCTGCACTGGGCCTGGTGTTCTCGCAAGTCGAACGCGACCCATCGGCGATACTCGAATCCCGTAGACAGGCCCTCCCGACTCATGGATGACAGGGCCAAGCGCACCATCTTCATCGCACCATGCCTCCATCAAGGCCTCGAGCGCGCCTACGTCGAGCACAGCATCATCGTTGAGCAGCAGCGCGAGGGTGCACCCCTTCGCCTCGAGATGCGACAGCCCGCGGTTAACAGCCCTGCCGAAGCCTTCGCCCCCTGTGGTTCGCAGAACCTCCACGCCCGGAAGCACGAGGCCGCCATCCTCAGAATCATCGACCACCACGACCGACTGGCCCTCGACGGATGCCAACGCACGGTCGAGAGCATCACGCTGGCTATGGTGAGGGATGACGACACCGAGCATCATTCACCAAAGTCCAGCCCGAGACCGGTCGTCTTGCCCTCCGCTTCAACCGTCACGACCACCTTTGAGGGGAGATCATCCGTGTAGATGGGATTCTTGGAATACCAGCCAAAAGGCTCTCCTTTGTCTGGACGCTTGTTCCCATTCACGTCCCGGTAGGCACCGAGCCAGATTCGACCGGCAGACTCCGCGATTGAGATCGCAAAGGCGCCGAGGCCTTCGAGCTCATGCACCCCAACCACCTTGGGCCGCGGGCCGGAGACATTCCGTTGATCTCCGTCAAAAAGGTCGATTCGAATCTTCCCCACGCCCGGCTCGCCCTTTACCTCACCCCTAACAATCACCTGGGGTCCCGATACCTCTTGCCCCGCTTCCTTGCCGGCGTGGGCGGCCCCGCCAGGCGAGCCGGGAGGCGCCGCCTCTGGCTCCTCAGGAACACCCGGCTCGGGCTCATTGGGGACGCCTTCCTGACCAGGCGGGGGCTTTGGCGCTCCGTCCGCTCCAGGGGGTGCGGGATCCGGCTCATCCGGGATGCCCGGCTTGGGCTCCTCCGGCACGCCTGGCTTCATGTTCTCTTCTCCAGGCTGAACCGCTCCAGGTGTCCCCGGAGAGTCTTCCCCCGGCGCGCCGCCCCCCTTGTCGAGCACACGTCGGGCCTCTTCTGCTTCAAGCTCTCCTGCCGCATCGAGGATTGGATCGTTGCCGCATCCCAACACAAAGATCACACTTATGGCCTGGAACATCGCACGTTGCGTTAGTGGACAGTGAGTCATTTGTGGTCCATCGTAGTAGAGATCCATCCTCTTTGTTTTATGTTGACGTCCATCATCAAGGCTGCCACACGCCCCACCATCCTCAATATGGTGGCGAAAGTCTACATTCCGGTGTTGTTTCCGCTCACCTTCATCATTGCGCTTGCTGCACACAAGCTCGATGCATTGCTGGGGTTTGATGGTGGATTTCTCCCCCAGCCAACGCACCTGGTGGTCGCTGCGTTCAGCATCGTCGCTGGCGCTGTGCTTTGGCTGTGGACCTATGAGCAACTCACCCGTCTCGGAGAGGGCTCTCCGTCGCCCACAGCCGGTCGAACGCAGAAGCTGGCCACGACCGGTATCTACGCCCATTGCCGGAACCCCAGCATCTACGGAAAGCTGTTGGGCGTTATGTCGGTCGGTTTTGCCTTGAATTCTGTCTCTTTCTGCTTCATTCTGGTGCCACTGCTTCTGGCGGGGTCATTGATCGAGAAGGTGGTTCGCCAAGAACCCCAACTGGTCGAAGTCTTCGGTGAGGAGTACGAACGCTATCGGAGAGAGGTCCCTCTCTTCATTCCATGGAAGCTCTTGTTTCCATCCCGACCCCAATCTTCATGAGGTGAATCATGGCGGGCGTCACGCTGATCAATCCACCAGAGCGGCTTCGCGTCTGGGCCGGTATTCCCAAGGCCCACGCTCATGGCGTCTACTGCTTTCCGCCCCTTGGGCTGATGCACATCCAAGCGGCCGTTGAAAAGCGAAGTCACTACGTCGTTGAAATCTGCGACCCGGTGGTCGACGACCTCGACTACCCCGAGTTCGAGCAGATGCTCAAACGGTACCCTCTGGACTTGGTCGGCATAGAGACCTACACGCACTCGCTGCCTGATGTTCAGATGACGATCAACCTCGTTCGTAAGCTGAACCCGAGCGCCAAGATCTTCCTCGGCGGCCCTCACTGCGCGATGTTTCCCGAGTATGCCATCCAGCTTGAGGGCATCGACGGTATGGTGACCGGCGACGGCGAGGACGCTTTCCTCGACATCGTCAAGGCCCACGACGAAGGACGCGACTTCTCCGGGATCTCCGGCGTGTGGTGGCTCCAAGATGGAGAGGTCATCAAGAACCCCGAGCTGCCCTCCACCAAGGACCTCACGCGCTACCCATGGCCAGATCGGAGCCGATCTCGCTACAAGGACTACTACCTGCCAGGGACCAAGCAGCCCATGGTCACCACCGCCATCACGAGCCGAGGGTGTCCCCATTCTTGTCCGTTCTGCCTGACCTACAAGAAGCAGTACCGAATCCGAGACATTGACCACATCCTCGATGAGATGGAGCACTGTCTGAGCCTCGGGATCACCGAGACCCACTTTATCGATGACCTGTTCACCCCTAACTCTCAGTGGGTGTTGAAATTTTGCGATGGTATCGAGCGAAGAGGCCTCAAGTTCAACTGGGGCTACAAGACCACCATTGCCGGCACCACACGTGAACAAATTCGGCGTTGCCGCGAGACAGGCTGTACGAAGATCCACTTTGGTGTGGAGTCGGCGAACAACGAGGGTCTGGACGCCTGGGGTAAACACTGCGACACCGACGACGTCCACCGCGTCTTCAAGTGGTGTCGAGAAGAGGGCGTTCGTTCCGTTGCCTACATCATGCTTGCCGGACCCCACGAGCGAACCATGGATGAGGCGTTGTGCAACCTCGACGAGATGATCAAGCTGGATGCCGATTTCGCTGTGTTCGCCGTCTTCAGTCCCTATCCAGGCACGGACAGCTTCGCGGATGGGGCCAAAATGGGCCTGTATGCTGCAGATTGCTGGGATCGCTTGATGAAAGATCCACTCTGCGGTGTTGAGGTGCCGGTTTGTTGGGAAGAACACCTCAGCAAGGCGGAAATCCTGGAGCTTCTGAAGATTGCACACCGCCGCTTCTACATGAGGCCAAAGTTCTTAGCCCGGCAGGTTCTTGGCCTGTCCACCGGCTCAGAACTCAAGCGACTTGCATCGGGAGCCTTGAGCCTCGTGAAGCTCGAGCTTCTCGACTCAAAGAGTCGAACAGCACCAGTCTGATGCTCCGCGCCACGCTGGCTACAGGTTTTTTATTCATCCTCCCGGTCGCCGAGGCTGAGCCAGCAGCGGTGCCTTGGAGCGTTCGTATGCGTCGAATCGAGGGGGCTGCCGTGGACGCGCGCCGTGCCGCAGAAGACCTCCAAGAAACTGCAAAAAAAGTTCATGATTCTAGATACTTGTCTGACATGGCTATACTAAGAAGCCAGCTGGATGAGCTGGAGCGAATGGTCCTCTCCGCACGGATGGCGGTCGACGTCTCTGCCGAAAATTTCGCCCAACGAAATTAAATCAGATCCAATCGTTCTTTACATTCGAAACTGCTCTTGCTATGTCAATAGTAGTACCAGACTCCACGTGAGCTCGGGTCGCTCCCTGCTGTGTCCTCCCGGACGTGTTCCCCCCTCCCTCTCCCGAGAATCCCATGTCAAACCTGTCCGTCCTCGCTTTTGATGAGGCACCTCGTGGCCACGGCGGTCGCGGTGCCACCGAGAAGATCGCACGCCTACTCGACAACTCCGAGATTGATGCACCAGCAAGCCTCTACGATGAGGCACTCACGCTCGCCAAAGAGGGACGGTTCGCCCCCGCTACAGATCGGCTCCGCATGCTGCTGACTCTCGATCCTATCGACTCCGATGCGGCCCTTCTGCTCGGAAAAGTTCTCGCTGCGCGTGGACAGTGGCAGGAAGCCCTTCAGCGCCTTGATGCCGCCCAGGCCAATGGTGCCGTAGTACCGCCGTCTCTTCGAGAGCGTGTGGAGGGTGCACTTCGAAACCAGATTCAAGACGCGGAAGAGCAACGCCTCAGGCTTGCAGCACGCGAGCGTACAGAGATCCGAAACACTCGGGCTGAGGCAAAGCGCCTTCGCTCGGACAACGCCGTCCTCGATGCACAGGTTCAGGCGCTGTACAGGCGAGTGCGGCTCTGGTCAAGCGCGACAGCTCTTGTGAGCGGATGCGCTGCTGCCCTCTTGTTGGTCGCGATCGTATCAGGCGGTCCTCAAACCGCGACAACCCCGACACCTGAGGTCATTCCAACGTCGGCGGATGTCACAGAAAAGGCGATTTCTGACGCCCAGACGATGGCTGCGACCACCTATGGCTACGGACTCGATATGCCCTCAGAGCCTGTGGGTACGGCTTCCACGCAGCCCGAGCTAGAGGTGCCAACGATCGTGATTCCCGCCCATCCTATCGATCTCTCAACCGCTTCGGGCATTGACCTTCCCGCCACACATACTGTGGTGAGTGGCGATACTCTGGGTTCGATTGCGCTCGACTACTACGGCAAGTCAAGCAAGTGGCGCGCGATCCGTGACGCAAACCCAGATGTCCTCGGTGGGGGTATCAAGCTCAGCCTTGGTATGAACCTCACGGTTCCGGCCATCGCAGACTAGAGCGGACCCGAGGTTGGTCGGAACCCCGACCAGCCTACTCCTTACTCTTCCTTGGCTTTTGATTTGAGGCGAGCGGCCTTGGCGGCCTTGGCAGCCTTCGTGGCATTAGCCTTCTCCTCCGTCGCTTCAGGCGCTACACCATCGGGGCCCAGCGCTGTGGGAGCAGAGCCTTTCCTCTTGTCGCGCTCCCGTGCACTCTTGATGCTCGCAATGCGCTTCTTGGCTCGTTTTAGCTTACCTATCTTCCACGCCTCTGCGGCTAGACGCTCGGCCGCGTCCCAGTCCTTTCGACGGTAATAAATCAAACTCTTTTGCATCAATGCGCGCGCGCGGTCTCCCGTAGAGATGTCAAAGGCGAGGTACTTGTCGATGGTCGACTCCGCATCATTGAGCTTCTTCTGACGGAGATACATCCTCGTCATAAAGTAATAAACTCGACGGTTCTCTGGGCTGACCCTCACAGCAGCTTTGAAGTACTTCTCTGCGCTTGGATACTTCCTCTGGTACATGTACAGACGACCAATCGTAATGTTGTTTACGACATTATCCGGGTAGTTCTGGTGATTGACGAGCGCGCTCTGGGTCGCACGCTTTAGCGCACCCTCTTCGAGCCATGTGTAGGTCAGGGCGAAGGTCGCTGCTGGACCCAGGAAGATTCCTTTCTCTTCCACGAACTGCATCTGTTGGATGCCTTCTTTTCGCTTATCAGCAAAATCTGGCAGGCCCTTTACCGACCGAGAGATGACCGTTCTCCAGTAGTTGTAGAGGCCGTCCCCAAGCTTGAGATCCGGAAACTCCGGTGCTACCTCCTTCGCTCTATCCACGGACTTCATCGCCTCAAGTCCTCTATTTAGCGATGTGAGGTAGTTCCCTCTCCTCATGCTGTGGATGGCATCAATTCCGAGAACGCCACCCAATATGAAGTGCTCCCAGGCGTCATTTCCGCGTACCTCTAGCGCCTGCATGAGCTGCTGGCGCGCTTGCTTGGCGGCCAGCTCGTACTGTTTTTCGTAAGCGAAATCGAGATTCTCAAGCATGAGCGCCTGATAGATCAGGACCTTCCCTATGGGCCCAAGGGCAGAGTCTGGATACTTTCGCTGGGCTTCCTCGAAGGCTGATTTGGCTTCTGTGTAGCGTCGGTTGTAGACCAGCTGGACGGCCTCGTAGCAAGTGGCGACGAACTTGACGTCCATGCTGAGAACTCTCGCCCCCTCATACACCTGATCTGGATACATCTGCAGGCTAGGTGTTTCCTTCTTTGCAGGCCCAACAGGCACAGAAATCTCATCAATGTCCGACTCTATCGGCTTGTCTTTTGCGCCCGTAAACGTGGCTTCCTCGTAGTCTCGATCCGTCTCGGCAAACGACGTGCCAGGGATCATAAGCAGGAGCGAAAAGAGAAGGTTTCGCGTGAATGTCATGAGGCCTCTCCACGACGCAATCTCGAGAGACGACTCGATACAGCATCGGTGATGTCCGACTCGAGCTGAGTGCCCATCAGCCGGTTGATTTCCTGAATTCCAGTTGGGGATGTCACATTGATCTCGGTCATGTAGGAGCCAATGATATCGATACCAACGAATAGCAGACCCGAATCCTTCAGCCAGGGTGCGATCGCATCACAAATTTGGCGGTCTCGTTCACTAAGCACTGTTTCTTGAACCGTCGCACCGACGTGCATGTTGCCTCGGTGATCGGACTCTCCAGGTACCCGATTCATCCAGCCGCTAGGCTCTCCATCAATCAATATGATGCGCTTGTCACCTTGAGAAATCTCTGGGATGAAGTCCTGGATTAGGATGTGAGACTTACCCTCGTTAGTCAGCAACTCGAGCATAGAGCGCAGGTTTCCATCGCCGTGCTGCGTAACGAGAACGCCTCGCCCACCGTTGCCATCCCATGGCTTCAACACCACCCTACCCGGCGCCTGAGCCACCCAAGCCATGGCTCGCTCTATGTCCGATGAAACGAGTGTTCTAGGGACCAAGTCTGGGAAGCGCAGAGCAACCATCTTCTCGTTGGCATCCCTTATCGACGCGGGATTGTTGAGCACCAAGGTGCCTTTTTCAACCAAGTCGAGCATGTATGTCGAGAACACGTACGCGATGTCAAATGGGGGATCTTTGCGCAACCACACCACATCGAATGAGCTCAGGTCGAGGTCCCCAGGTGGATCGGAGAGGAAGTAGGGCGAATCGCGACTCACCTCTACCTTTTGACACTTCGCATGGCAGCGACCGGTCAATGCGAAGAGATCAGAGGGTGTACACCAAAAAACCTCTCCCCCTCTCCGACGGGCCTCAAGCATGAGCATGTAGGTCGAGTCACCCTCGACGTTGATGACTTCAAGCGGATCCATGACGAAAAGCGTCTTCAATTATTCCCCCCGTTGGCAACAGGATGCCACAGTGGAGAATGCCACGCTCTACTTGCCAATACAAAACCGACTGAACAAGCGATCAAGGACCGCCTCTCTGGGGTCTATACCTACCAGCTCTCCAAGTCGCTCGATGGCCATCACGGTCTCATTTGCAGCAACCGCAGGCCCCAGCGGTCCTTTGAGTGCAGCAACCCCATCAAGAGCGTGCCTGGCGAGCGCGTGAAAGAGATCATGCTGGCGCTGAGATAGCAAGGATGCACCTGCACCCCCAAGGTACCCTTCACCAAGTCTTTCACGAATACGGTCCCTTAGACGATCGATGCCTTCTCCAGTGTGGTTGCTGATGTTGATGTCCGTGACGGGACATTCGTTCGCGGAAGGGGTGTCCAGAAAGGTTCCGACCACTAGACGATCAAGTTCTCGCGTTCTCTCAAGAAGCTCTTTTGATGCGCTACAGAGCGGTCGGTTCGACGGCAAGACAACAAGAATGAGGTCTGCACGGGCGCTGAGGCTGCGTCCAAGCGACACGCCCGCGGCCTCAATCGGATCGTCTGTGCCACCTTCACCGGCCGTGTCCATAAAGGTCACGTCGAGACCACCTAAGAGAATTGCCCTCTCGACAACATCGCGCGTCGTACCCGGGCGATCGCTTACCAGGGCGCGCTCGACACCCACAAGTTGATTGAAGAGGCTCGACTTTCCGGCGTTAACCGGCCCAACAATGGCAACCGTTGCACCTTCTTGTCGACGCTTGCTGCTCGACCACGTTCCCGCAAGCTCTAGGGCGCGGCGTGAAACAGCCTCAAGCCTGGCGCAGACGACCTCATCGCTGAGCAGGCTGAGGTCATCGTCAGGATGGTCGAGTCTAGCCTCAAGCTCCGCAGCCAAGTCGAGCAGGGACTCTGTCATTTCGCCTGCTGTATGGCTCAGTTCTCCACTCAGACCCTGGGCGGCGTCGCGGACACCGGCCAGGCTTTTCGCATGAATGAGAGCGTTTATCGCCTCCGCCTGAAGCAGATCAGCCCGGCCGTTCAAGAGCGCCTGTCGAGTGAACTCTCCTGGTCTCGCCGGTCGTGCTCCCGCAGCAATCAGACAGTCGATGATCGCTGCCAAGATCACAGGGTTACCGTGGGCAGAAATCTCAACCACATCCTCGCCTGTGAAGCTGTGGGGTCCCTTCATCCAGACCGCGAGGACTTGATCTATTGGCTCCTGTTCATGGTCCACCACTCGACGTACCGACACGCGCCGATCGACCCATTGGCCGTCGCCCGAGCAGACCGATTGAGCGATGGTCAAGGCATCAGGACCGCTGACGCGAATGACACCGACACCCGACCGACCCCAAGGGGTCGAGAGGGCGACGATGGTGTCCACTCAAGCCTCGGCGGCAGCTTCGCCGTTTTCAGCAAAGATGCGGATTTTACGCTCGCCATCTTGGTCGATGGTGTCAGTTCCAACGCCATCAATCTCAGCGCACTCCATGTGCACAATACGGCGTTCGAAAGAGTTCAGAGGCTTCCGGATGACTTCTGCCTCTCCTGACTCCACGACGGACTCGGCCACTCGGCGAGCAAGGCGCTTCAGCTCCGTGACATCGCGATCCGAGCACTTGTCCTTGTCTCGTCCACCTGCGCGACGGTCACGACGGTCTCGTCTGTCACCGCGCTCACCGCGCTCACCGCGCTCACCGCGCTCCTCCCTTCGGCCCCCCTGAACATCGATGTCGAAGGTCCAATCACCAAACTCACTCTCCATGGCGGCGTTCAGCATGGCCTTAATCGAAGCCAAGGTGCTGCCACCTCGACCGACCAAGAAACGAGCAGAGTCGGAGTCCACCGCAATGGTCGCCTTTCGATCCTTCACGTTTCGAGCCTTGACGGTCCCCTCAAAGCCCATCTTCTCCACGAGCGACTCGACCCATGCCTTGGCTGCAAGTGCGCCTGCCTTGTCCGCCGGGTCGGCCGCCCACGCGATGATCTTGACGGTGTCGACTGGGATTGAGCGCCCAGCATCGTTTCTGAAGTGACTCAGATCGAGCTTGTGGTCAACTTGATCGGCCGGGATCCCGAGGGTCTCTGCAGCCTTGGCTACCGCCTCAGCAACATTGATGCCTTCCGCAATGACTTGGTTTTCACTCATGATGTCTCCTGGGCGCTATTGTGCGCCGGTTGGTCGGTCTTAGGCGCCCGCCGGGGCACTGACCGTGTCGTCTTTCTTTCTGTATATGAGCCACTGCTGCAGAATCGTCAGCGCATTGTTGACGCTGAAGTAGAGCACTAGCCCAGCTGGGAAGGTGAACATGAAGAGGCCGAATCCGATTGGCATCAACCGCATCATTTTCTGCTGCATTGGGTCCATACTGCCCATGGGCATCAGCTTTTGCTGAAGCACCATGAGGACCGTCACTGCCAGAGGTAGGAATCCTGTGGGGTCAGCGCCCGTGAGGTCCTTGAGGTACAGGAAGGACGTACCGTAAAGCTCCACGCTGTAGAGCATGACGTTGTACAGAGCAAACCAGACCGGCATCTGGATGATCATTGGCAAGCACCCACTCATGGGATTGACCTTGTTCTCTTGGAACAGACGCATCGTCTCCTGGGTCTGCAACTGCTGGTTGTCCTTGTACTTCTCCTTGATCTCTTTGAGCTGAGGCTGGATGGCTTGCATCCTCTTGGAGCTCACAAACTGCTTCTGCATCAGCGGGAAAAAGATCGCCTTCACGGTGCACGTCAGGAGCAGGATGGACAGGCCCCAGTTTCCAACCAAACCATGGAAAAATTTGAGCATCCACAAGAGGATCTTGGCGAACATTCCGAACCAGCCAAACTCGATGGCACGGTCGAGATTGTTACCCACGTCCGACGTCTTGGCCAGGTCCTTAGGTCCCATGTAGGCTCGGAAACGAACCTCACGTTTGGCCCCCGCATCCAGCGGCTGGTTGAGCCTTAGAAAGCTCCCGACCCGCCCATCTGGCAGCGTGTCAACGAGCCATTCTCCCGCGAGATCATCGAGCGGAAGCAAGACGCTCATGAAGTACTTGTCCCCGAGTCCGAACCAGTCAATCTTTCCGTCAAAGCGCTCGTAGTCTGGCCCATCAAGATCATTGAGGTTGGAGACCTGCTCGACGTCATCCTCGACGAGAGCAAACGGCCTTGTCACATTGGCAAACCGGTCAGCGTCCTTGGGACCATCCACCACATCGGCCATGCCGATCCATAGGTCACGAATGGTCGCAGAGCCGGTGTTTGAGAATTCTACCGAGATGTCCATGGTGCGCCCATCTGCGCCGGACACGTAGCGCTTGGTGACGATTAAGCCGCTGCTGTGTCGGCCCTTAGCCACGATACTGTCTCCTTCGCTTACGACTCGGTGGTTCACATCACCCATCAGCGAACCCGCACCCGCCATGAGGACGGCCGCGTTGTTCGTCAGCAGCGACTCAAGCCCCTCACCGCCGGTGTAGCGAACCCACTCTCCCTCAGCACCCTCGAGAAGCCACGTCCATAGTGGTGTGACGGTCACCTTCTCGGGGTAGTTCTTGAGGTTTACCCCGCTAAAGGCCCCCTCTCCCGACGTAATGACAGCCTGGACAGCCTCTGTCTCGTAGGGAATCGAATGCGGCGCAATCTTTTGAACCGCGGGTAACGCATCAATCGGTGAAGGATCGGCATCCTCCGTCACCACGCCAGGAGGGGTCCTGGGGCTTCCCGCTAACGTGTCTGTGGGATTGGAATCCGTGAGCTCGCCGCTCACGTCACTAGCGGTCGTCACAGGCGGACTGGTCACCTCGAGCGGAGGAGCGAAGAACTGCATCCAGACGAGATAGACGGCCATACAGAGACCGACTGCCAGGAGCGTTCTCTTTTCCTGATCATTCTGCATGGTTGTCTCCTGAAAACGCCATGGTCGTCCTCGGAACGACAGGGTCCAATCCGCCTTTAAAGAAAGGGTTGCATCTTAGAATTCGAGTCGCAGCCATCCAGCTTCCTCGCCAAGTACCATGCAATCGGAGGGCCTCGACAGCGTACTGACTGCAGGATGGGTGAAAGCGACACATCGGCGGCAAGAGCGGTGACAGGAGGTTTTGGTACCCC
Source organism: uncultured Enterobacterales bacterium (assembly GCA_964554315.1). Classification (GTDB taxonomy): domain Bacteria; phylum Myxococcota_A; class UBA796; order UBA796; family UBA796; genus UBA796. The sequence goes on from CAZKOI010000012.1 coordinate 22,160, forward strand.
TTGATCATCCAGCGAAGGACATCCCTCAGCATGCTTTTCTTATCCGTGACCAGCCATCCTGGAGCTGGCTAGCGAGCCCATCTAGGGTCTTCTCTGAGGCTTGAGGGTGTGCGATGATGACGATGTCTAGGCCCGGTGGAATCTGATCGAGATGTCCCCGAATAGACTCCCGAAGTCGGCGCTTTACGCGATTTCTCACCACGGCGTTTCCCACCTTGCGACTCACCGTCAGTCCCACTCGGCTGCATTCCGCTCGTCCTGGAGTGAACACCATTAAGATGCTCTCTAGACGCACGCGTGCTCCGTTGCGTTGGACCTGCTGGATATCCCGAGACACCCTGAGTCGGCGTTCACGGGGTAGACCCAGTGGACTGCCTTAGTTGCGCTTGCTAGCGACAGTCGGGACGAGACGCTTGCGACCCTTGGCTCGCCGACGCTTGATGACGTTCCGACCGCCTGTGGTCTTCATGCGCGCACGGAATCCGTGGCTACGCTTACGCTTGATGTTGCTCGGTTGGTATGTACGCTTCACTTGAACCTCCTGTTCAGCTCGCAGCCTTCGGCACTCTGCCGAGGTGCGCCTGCTGTGGCAGCAGACCGGTCATGGTCCTCGCCCTTCAGAGCCGCATGTCTATGCTGTCCAAGGTCGCCGGGCAAGAACACGATCCTACTTCTTGTTCCCGCTCGCGCGCGTGAGGCTCAGAGTGATCGGATGCGTTCCACGTGGAACACCTGTTGAAAACCATGATGACAACTTAAATAATAAAGGAATAAACTGGTAAATTTCGCGATTGAGATCCAAAGATCCCAATGAGAAATGTGGAAAAAATCCGAGGTTTTCCACATTTACCAAAAATTAAGTTTTAACCTTCATTTTTATAAAAACGTCTAACGAGACTGCTGACACTTAGGTGAATGCGGGGGCGTTGATAATTCCACGTGATCCTTGTTACCCTCGGGGAGTGCCGATTCGGTGGGGCTCGGCCATAAAGTAATCCTCATAAAACCTGTTTTCTTCGCCGCCTGGCGTCGTGGGTATTGGTGTGCAAAAAGATCAGCTCTGGTCCCAGATTCAAGGTTCCCTGCGTGAAAAACTCGGCGCGCAGAATTTTGAAATCTGGATTCGTCCCATCCAAGTGTCTTCAATCACTGAAGACGCCGTTAATCTCGAAGTCCCCAACCGCTATTATCGAGATTGGGTGGCCGATAATTACGGTCCGGATCTGAACCAAGAGTTGGAACAGGCCATCGGACGCCCCGTAAGACTGCAGTTCCACGTCGCGCGCGCCGAACAAGGCAGCGAAGCAGTAGCCGAAGAGACTCTGCCCCAAAAGGTTAAGATTGAGCCCATCCCTGGAGTCTCGGCCGATAAGACGTTCGAGAACTTCGTCGTCGGAAAGTCAAATGAGTTCGCGCATGCAGCGGCCCTCGCGGCGGCGGACTCCCCCGGTGAGAACCAATACAACCCGTTGTTTATCTATGGTGACACAGGACTCGGAAAGACACACTTGGTTCACGCCATCGGAAACCGAATCCGCGAGCGAGACCCTGAAGCTCGCATTTTGTACGTGACGGCCGAGCAGTTCACGAATGAACTCATCCATGCGCTTCGCTACCGACGGATGCCGGAATTCAGGGACAGGTACCGGAAGCAACCATCCGTCCTGTTGATCGATGACGTCCAGTTTTTGAGCGGAAAAGAGCGCACCCAGGAAGAGCTGTTCCACACCTTTGAGTGGCTCAATGAACGCGGAATACAGATCGTATTTACGGCCGATGTTCTGCCCAAAGAAATAAAGGGATTCGAGCCGAGACTTAGAACACGGTGCGAGTGCGGAATGCTCGCTGATACGCAAGCTCCGGACATGGAGACTCTGCTCGCCATTCTTCATCAGAAAGCCGAAAACCAAGGGCTCAGCATTCCTGATGACGTCGCTCAGTGGATAACAACACGTGTTCATGGCAACGTCAGAGAGCTTGAGGGCGCAATAAACCGACTGAGTGCGGTCATGAAGCTACGACCTGGTCAGCTCACGCTAGAGGTCGCGCGTCTGCATCTTTCCAGCATGCTCGATGACACACAACAGACGGTGAGTGCGGACGACATCATGGCTACCGTGGCCAACTTCTACAACGTTAAGGTCTCCGATCTCAAGGGTTCACGGCGACTCAAGCAGCTGGTGAGGCCGCGGCATGTTGCGATGTACCTCGTGAGGAAGTTCACAGGACATTCCTTCCCGGAGATTGGGCGGATGTTCGGCAACCGCGACCATGCCACCGTTCAGCATGCAGTAAAGAAGATTAAGTCCCAAGCTAAGCAGGATGTAGACATTCGTTCTGCTGTTCAGACGCTCGAAAGAAACATCCATCGAGGCGGCTAAGCCTTATGGATAAACAGTGGACAAACAGTGGATTGGTTATGCACTCACTGTGGTCTTCTGGAAGCGCCAAAATTCCACCCCATTTTTTCCGCTCTAATCCCAGCATTATCACAACAAAATCCACAGATATTGATTTTGTAAATTGCTGAAAATATTGAGAATTTTAAACTTACCCACATATGAATAGGCCCTATGGATCTACTACTGATCCAAAGATCTTCTTCTTTGATCTTGATCCATAGATAGCCACCAACTGGAGTTCCGATGGACCTCATCATCGACCGAGAAGAACTGATTCGTGGCCTCAGCAGAGTCCAGGGGATTGTTGAGCGGCGTACAACCAACATGGCTTTGGCTCACGTGCTCTTGAGCGCGGAGGGAAACACACTTCGACTGACGGCCACCGATACAATGGTGTCTTTGGTCGCGGACTATGTGGCCCGAGTAGAGCGTCCTGGAGAGATTTCGGTCGATGCTCAGAATCTGTTTCAAGTCGCCAAGCACCTTCCTGAGCCGACAGTTCATCTCAAGATGGAGTCGGGAAATCGACTGGCCATTGAATCGGGGAAGGCGGAGTTTCACTTGGTGGGCATGAGTGCCGAAGACTATCCGCCGCTTCCCAGCCGGGATGACCAAGCGGCACTGGGTGTGTCGGGTACGACGCTCCATCGCCTCATCTCAGAGACGCTGTATGCGGTTTGTCTTGACGAGAGTCGGTATGGACTGAACGGCGCTCACCTTGAGGAGATTACCTCGGAGAGTGGAGAGGCTCGGGTCCGAATGGTCACCACCGACGGTAGCCGCCTTAGTTACTCGGAGTCTCCTTACACGGGCGAGTTCACGATGGGGCGCCAAATGCTGCTTCCACGGAAGGCATTGGATGAGGTGCGTAAGCTCTGTGACGGTGATGAAGGCGGCTGGGAAATCGCTTTTGGCGAGCGGTCAGCCACGTTTCAGACGCTTGGACTCACGATGATGGTTCGTTTGGTGGACGGTCAGTTTCCGGACTACCGTCAGGTCCTTCCTCAGACCCACAAGTGCCGAGTCGTTGTGGACCGAACGGCGTTCATGGATGCGCTGAAGCGCGTGTCGATTGTGGCCTCTGATCGAAACCACTCGGTACGATTTGGTTTCGAGAGCAACCAGCTCATACTGTCTGCACAGAATGTTGATCTTGGCAACGCGAAGGAAGAGATTGGAGCGTCTCTCGAGGGAGAACCCTTCGAGACCGGTTTCAACATTGCCTATTTTATGGACATCATGAGACAGACCTCATCCGAAGAGCTTGTGCTTGAGATGGACAAAGCGCTAGACCCCTGTGTCGTGCGAATCCCCGGACGAGATGACTGCCAATTTGTTGTGATGCCCATTCGTCTCGATTGATTGACGGATCGTGAGAGTCACCCAGCTCAGGACGCATGGATGGCGAAACCTATCGCCCTCTGCCTTGGACTGTGACTCTCCGCTCATCGTCATTCATGGAGACAACGGTCAGGGCAAGTCCAATCTCCTCGAGGCCGTGCACGTTCTGGGCACCTTGAAGAGCTTCAGGGAGCCCCGAAGCCGCCGGTGGATTTCGCACGGAGAGGCAGGCGCCAGGCTTGATGCGACGGTTCAGTCCACAATGGGTCGGCGTCAGCTTGTTTGGAAGTGGTCTGACGGTCAGCGGCAACTTCAGATGGATGAGAAATCCGTTCCTGACCTCACCACTTGGTTCGACGTCCTGCGGGCCATCGTTTTCTGTCCAGAGGACGGGAAAATAGTCCGTGGTGAGCCTGAACAGCGAAGGCAATTCATGGACAGGGCAGCCTTCAGTGCTTGGCCTGAGCATCTGACGGCCGTCACAGAGTATCGAAAGGTACTGGCGCACAAGAGAGCGCTGCTCCAGGGCCGCTGGGTTGATCCGATGCAGTTGGATGTCTTTGACGCCTCACTTGCGAAGTATGGCGCACAGGTTGCTCACCGGAGAATTGCGGTGGTGAATGCACTCAAGGCGAGCTTCTCCGACCAACACAGCGCGATTGCGGGGTCGGGTGATGTGAACCTGCGGGTGAAGATGAGCATCGAAAACAGCGACGATGTGAATGTGATTGAAGAGCGACTCCTCGACACGTTGGCCGCTGTCCGGAATGACGAGATCGAGAAGGGTCAAGTTCTTATTGGTCCACACCGAGACGACCTCATCATCACCATTGATGGGCAGCTGGCCCGGAATTTTGCGAGCCAAGGTCAGGCCCGGAGCGTGGTCCTCGGACTCAAGCTTGCCCAACTATCTCATGCTCACGCTCATGGTCATGTCCCGCTGTTTCTGCTCGATGACCTGACGAGTGAGCTCGATAAGGGTCGGCGTGAGCGCTTGGTGGAGGTATTGACGCACCTTAAGGGGCAGGTGTGGATCACCACGACGGAACCTCGATATCTCGGTGATTTGTCGCAGATGGACCACATACTTTTCGCCGTTCAGTCCGGTGAGATTCGCCGAAGATAAGAACCGAAAGAAAGGCCCTTGATCGATGGACGGACCGCCGGGTCTCCGTTACGACACTCACCCTTATTCTTGTTTTTGAGCCCGTTTCTTGCGGGCAATCAAGCCCCGATTTGACGGGGCTGGAGAGAGTCTCCATGGCGACTGACACCGACACTGCACCTGGCGCTGAATACGACGCATCGTCCATCACGGTGCTTGAAGGACTTGAGGCGGTTCGGATGCGACCCGCGATGTACATCGGATCGACCGGTCCGAATGGACTTCACCACCTGGTCTATGAGGTCGTCGATAACTCTATCGATGAGGCCCTCGCGGGGGAGTGCACCCACGTTAACGTCGTTCTTCATGAAGATGGGTCATGCTCTGTCGAAGACAACGGTCGCGGCATCCCTGTGGACATCCATCCCAAGGAAGGAAAGCCAGCCTGTGAGGTGGCGCTCACGACCCTTCACGCGGGGGGAAAGTTCGACAAGGACACCTACAAAGTGTCGGGTGGTCTTCACGGCGTGGGCGTGTCTTGTGTCAACGCGCTCAGCGAGTGGCTCAAGCTCGATATCTTCAGGGACGGTAAGCACCACCACCAAAGCTTCTCTCGTGGAAATGTTCTCTCAGCGCTTGAGATCAGGGGACCAAGTGATGGAAAGCGCGGCACGAAGGTGAGCTTTCTTCCGGATGCCGACATCTTTCAAGAGACCGTCAATTTCAGCTTTGAGGTTCTCCACTCGAGGCTTCAAGAGCTGGCCTTCCTGAATCCTGGAGTCACGATCGTCCTGGACGATCGAAGAGATGATCGCAAGGCTGAGATGCGCTACGACGGCGGAATCCTGGAGTTTGTGAAGCACCTAAACGAGGCACGCACAGGACTGCATGACGACGTGATCTCAATCAGCGGTAGTCGTGAGGGTGTTGATGTCGAGTTGGCCATGCAGTGGACGAGCGCCTACTCGGAGAACCTCTGTAGCTTCACCAACAACATTCGGACCATCGAGGGAGGAACACACGTCTCCGGCTTCAAGGCTGCGCTCACCAGCACGGTAAACAGCTTTGCGGCATCGAAAAAGCTGATCAGGCAGGACAAGGGTGAGTCGATCTCTGGCGATGACATTCGCGAGGGGCTCACTGTTGTGCTCTCCGTCAAGGTTCCAGAGCCTCAGTTTGAGGGTCAGACCAAGACCAAGCTCGGCAACTCGGAGGTAAAGGGACTCGTGCAGTCGCTGGTCTCTGAGCAGCTCGGCTATTTCCTCGCGGAGAACCCCGGTGTTTCACGCGCTGTGGTCAGCAAGGCAGTCGATGCCGCGCGAGCCAGGGAGGCCGCACGGAAGGCTCGGGATTTGGCGCGAAGGAAGTCGGCCCTTGAGGGTTCAGATCTTCCAGGCAAACTCGCCGACTGCCAAGAGAAAAATCCCGACCTGTGCGAGCTGTACTTGGTCGAGGGCGACAGTGCAGGAGGCTCAGCCAAGCAGGGTCGAGATCGAAAGTTCCAGGCCATTCTTCCGCTCCGAGGCAAGATCCTCAACGTGGAGAAGGCGCGGATGGATCGAATGCTCGGGAACCAAGAGATTCTCACCATGATCTCGGCCTTGGGTTGTTCGGTGGGGCCGGACTTTGATGTTGAGAAGCTTCGCTACAACCGAGTCATCATCATGACGGACGCAGACGTCGACGGATCGCACATTCGGACGCTCTTGCTGACGTTCTTCTTTCGCCAGATGCAGTCGCTGGTCAGCGATGGTCATCTCTACATTGCTCAGCCGCCGCTCTACAAGGTCAAGCGCGGCAAGAAGGAGCGCTACCTGAAGGACGACTCTGCCTTGGATAAGTTCCTGCTCGAGCAGGGCGTGAAGGCGCTCAACATCCTGGCAGCCAATGGCAGTGAAGTAACGGGTGATGATGCGCTCACGATGCTGGGTAAGATCCAGAACTATGTCGATCGAATCGAGCGAGCGGAGCGGCGTGTGGTGCCCGATGTGAGCGACGCCTGGTATGCCATTGATGGCCACCTGACGGATTCCAAGGACAAGGCATCGATGGACGACGCGGCGGTTCGTGTTCGCGCAGCCCTGGAGAAGATCAGCCCTGACCTTCACCTACCGAATGTGGAGGTGATCTACGATGAAGAGCTCAGCACTTACGCGGTCCTTGTGGTCACACTTCGAGACGGCGAAGAGCGACACAGCAAGCTCGGACTGACGCCAGAGAGCGATCAAATGAAGAATCTGGTGAGTGATCTCAACGAGAGCCTCAAGCTGCCCGTGAAGCTCTCGGAGGATGGTCCAGAGATTCACTCTTGGCGTTCGTTGCTGTCCATCATCATGGACAAGGCTCGAAAGGGCTAT
>CAZKOI010000013.1:0-28233 GCA_964554315.1 uncultured Enterobacterales bacterium
AGCGTTCACCTGGTCCGTCGCCTCCTAGAGGTGGTCGGCGATCCGCTCGATCCGACAGAGATTGGTGACGTCATGCCGCTCGTCGAAGAGGTCCGAGACTTCCTGCTGTCGGAGGGCCAGCTGCACCTGCTGACCGACCTGGTTCGCGTGCTCGAGAGCCACCGATCGGTCGCGTCAGAGGTCATCGATCAACACCTCCAGCGCTTCGCCGATGACCGGGCGCTGAGGCGCATCCTGCAGTCCGTCTCGAAGGGCTCGGAGACGGTGCCGACGGAGTTGCTGGACCTCCTTGACTTGATCCCCGCAAACCACTTGGGTGCGCTGCTGCAGCTCTTGGTCGAGGAGCGCGGCACGGCCTCACGGCGCCTTACTCGGATGTTGATCGAGCACTTTCTTGAGAGGGGACAGGACCCTCAAGTCGTGTTTGAAAGGATGCGGACAGTGAGCCCGGACGTGATGGCGGACATCCTCCGAGCCTCTGCTCAAGCCATCCCCGAGCGTGCACTGGAGGAAGCTCTCACGCTTCGCGACCATGGCTCGCTCGAGGTTCAGATGGAGGTGCTCTGGGTGCTCGGAAGGTCCAGCAACGATGCCTTAGTGGAGAGTACGCTGCTTGAGATGTTGGGCAGTCCCCATCACGAGGTTCGAGTGCGGATCTTGGAGTACCTGCAGTCCGGTGCATCACAGGCCGTCTACGAGCCAGCGGTCGCACTGGTGAAGCGACTCTCCACGCGGAACATCACCGACCGGGAGTGTCAAGCGCTGGGTGTGCTCTTGGCATCCTCAGACTTGGAGCAGGCGAAGCCGCTCTTGATGGGTTGGGTGAAGCCCCCAGGTCTGTTCAAGCGGTATGTCGAGATGCCCGGCGCGCAGGCGCTGCAGCGCACGGCCTTGTACGGGCTTGAGAACGTTCCCGGAGAGGACGTTGATGCCGTCATCCGTTGGTTGTCCGAGCGCTGCTCAGAGGACATCTACAACCTCTGCATGAAGACGCTGGTTCAGCGGAGAAAGAGAGGTGCTACCCATGAGCGATGAGCCGATGATCGGGACCGATGCCCCGGAGGTCGATGACGGACCGGAGCTCGAAGTCGAGGTTGAGCACGACGAAGAGATCCTGGCCTCCCAAGAGCGGATCAGCAAGGCCCTGGACCGCGCGCGCGCAGGCGAGGATCGGGCCCTTGCCACGGCCGTACGAGAAGATGGCGAGCGGTTTGTCCGTGTGTTCTTCGGGCTGCTGAGGATGCTCCGCCTGCATGATCTTCAGAACGAGGCCTTCAGCAAGCCGATCGGCGAGCTTGTGGAGATCACGGCGGGCCTGTACAAACTTCTGGGCGCAATCAACCTGGTGACGGTCGAAGAGCAGGTCTACATCAACGACATTCGCATACGCTTCGACGAGCGGTCGGAGTCGGGAAGATTGATGGGCGCAGAGCTGCTTCGGCATCGAATCGGCGGACTCACTGTCCACCAGCCGCTCAGCTTTGATGACATCCGCGTGATCGTGGAGGTCTTCGCGCAGGAGCCCGATGAGGACACCCCGAGGACCGCGATCGTCAACGCGCTTCGTGGTCGTGGCGTTGACTCCATCGAGCTCTTCGGTGTGTTTCGCTTTCGCGTCTCGGACGAACAGTCCGACGATACGGTCGGTACACGAGCCACGAGCACCGAAGAAGAGGTTGTGGTGATGGTCGACCGCGGCGCGGACCTGGTCGAGGACAGTCTGGCCAGCCTGGGCGCTAACCGGACCCCCAACCCGATCCCCATGCGGCGCATCGTGACCGACATCTTGAAGGGGGGGGCGGGCGCAGAAGGGCTCTGGGAGGAGCCGGGTGTAGGCAACGAGTTTGGCACCCACACCCTGCGAGTTTCGAGGCTCTCGCTGGTGATGGGCTCAGCACTCGGCCTCTCCGAAGAAGCCCTCCAGGATTTAGGTGTGGCGGCGATGTTTCATGACATGGGGTATGCCGCTCGAGAGGGAGCTGTCGCCGCCAAGGATGGGGGCGAGGCGGTGCAAGGCTACCCCCCGCCGTTTGAGCGCCATCCTGCCGCAGGGGCCCGTCTCTTGCTGCGTCAGCGTGGATTCCATCCGGCCAAGATTCAGCGAATACTCTCGACTTTGGAGCACCACGAAGACTATGCGGGGGAGCACCGCACGCCATCGCTCTTTGCTCGCATCATTCGGATCGCCGAAGACTTTGACAACCTGATTCGCTCGAATGGCGGTGGCTTGACAGCGGCCGAGGCCCTCAGTCGGATGACCCCTCACGCAGGGACTCGGTATGATCCGACCTTGATCCAGCTGTTTGTGAATGCGATGGGCAAGTATCCACCAGGGTCGATGTTGCTCCTTGAGGATGGCACCATTGCGGTCAGTGTCGGCAACGCCCGGGGCCCGGACAGCTTCGATAAGCCCTTGGTCCGAGTCATTAGAGATGCGTCCGGAGCCGTCGTGGAAGAGGAACGACATGTCGACCTTCTGGAGGAGGGTCGCATTCGTATGGTGCTCAACTCGCGTCCCGAGGCGCTCCAGCGGTAGTTTGCGCCCCCTCATCGTACCTCTCCGAGGGCACATTCTCTAAAGACGGAGCCGCTCTGGCCGTAGGGCGTGCTGTGAGGCCCTCGTGTGATCGGTGGGAGCCTCGCGAGGATGGCCCCAATCAGACCGAGACCGACCGAGACAGAGCCCTTTGTCGCCGTCGTACCGATGCGTGGCGGGTCCAAGGGCCTTCCAGGAAAGAATCTACGCCCGCTTGGAGGCGTGCCTCTGTACGCGCACTCGGTCCAGACGGCCCTTGATGCCGGCGCGGCTCGGGTGCTGGTGTCCACTGACATCGAGCGGGTGATGGGTTCGCTGCAGCAGCGGGACGTCGAGGTTTACCGACGGCCCAAGCGCTTGGCATCGGACACAGCAACGATGGCCGAGGTTCTCCTCGATCTTCTCGGTCGAGAGTCAGCGGCTCAGATATCTGAAGACACGATCATCGCTCTGTTGCAGCCGACAAGCCCGCTGCGAAGCCCAGACGACGTGAGGCGAGCGGTGGGGCTCATCGCCGCGAATGCAGGCCGACTGGCCATGGGAGTCACGGCGACGGACTCGGGCGTGCTGAAGTATGGGCAGGTGGTGGATGGGCGCTTCGTTCCGCTGGCTCATCCCGCCCATTGCTTCGCCAATCGCCAGTCTCTCCCTCCAGTGTATCGCCCCAACGGCGCGGTGTACGCCTTTCGGGCGGGGTGGTTTCTGCGAAACGGTGGCTTTGAGACGGCGCACATCGCGGCCGTGGAGATGAGCGCGGACCGGTCCATTGATGTGGATTCGATCGAAGACTTTGAGCGAGCAGAGGCTCTGCTCTTCAAGCAAAGAGAAGGTGCAGCATGAAGATTGCTCACAGGGAAGTAGGCCCGAAGCATCCACCGCTCGTGGTGGCCGAGATTGGCATCAACCACGGCGGCGATCTGGAGGTCGCCAAGCACATGGTGCGGTGTGCCCACCAAGCAGGATGCGAGGTGGTGAAGCACCAGACTCACTTCATCGATGACGAGATGACCGAGGAGGCCAAGGAGATCTTTCCGCCGAACGCCGATGTCTCAATTTGGGACGTGATGGCGCAGTGTGCGCTCTCCGGGGAGGACGAGATCGCGCTGAAGGCCTTCACCGAGTCACTCGGCATGATCTACATCTCCACACCGTTCTCTCGGAAAGCGGCTGACTTTCTGAACGACATCGACGTACCCGCCTTCAAGATTGGATCCGGTGAGGCGGACAACCTCCCCCTCATCCGTCACATCGCGAGCTTTGGAAAGCCCATCATCATGTCGACCGGTATGCAGACCATTGAGAGCATCCGGGCGTCGGTGGCGATCCTAGACGCAAGCGGCGTGGACTATGCGTTGTTGGAGTGCACAAACCTCTACCCGTCGCCGCCTGAGATTGTGTCTCTTGCCGGAGTGACCGAGCTCGCTGAGGCCTTTCCGCGAGCCATCATAGGCTTCTCTGATCACAGCATCGGCCCCCAGATGGCGCTGGCCAGCGTGGCCCTCGGTGCTTGCATCCTCGAGCGCCACTTCACCGACAGTCGGTACCGAAAGGGCCCAGACATCTCGTGCTCCATGGACCCCGCCGAGCTCAAGTTCTTGATTGACCGCAGCAAGGAGATCCACACCGCTCTGCACAACCCTAAGCGAAGGACAGCGCCCGAGGAGGACGTCTATCGGTTTGCGCGTGCATCGATTGTGGCCGATCGCGACATGGTGGCTGGCACCGTGATTACCGAGGCCGACATCTGGGCTCGCCGACCGGGCTCGGGTCCCATTCCTGGGTACGCCTTCGATGACGTGGTGGGCAAGACGCTCTTGGTGTCCAAGGGTCGCAATCAACAACTCGACTGGTCGGAGCTGGCATGAGCACGAACGCCGAAAAGACGTCTCGCAAGATCCTCTTTGTGACCGGTACCCGAGCCGACTTCGGCAAGATGCGCCCCTTGGCGCTGGCGGTACGAGATGCGGGACACCATGTGACCTTCTTCGTGACCGGTATGCACATGCTCCGACGGTATGGGCTGACCAAGGTGGAGGTGGCGCGAACCGAAGGCATCGAGCGTGCCGAGTTCGTCAACCAGCAGGAAGGAGACAGCCAGGATCGCATCTTGGCGGCCACCATCACGGGCTTCAGCGCCTACATTGCGGAGGAACGCCCCGATCTCGTGGTCATCCACGGCGACCGGGTCGAAGCCCTCGCCACGGGACTGGTCTGTGCCATTAACTACGTGCGCTGTGTTCACGTCGAAGGAGGTGAGGTCTCAGGCACCATCGATGAGATCTATCGGCACTGCAATACGAAGCTCTGCACGGCTCATATGGTGAGCTCCATCGATGCTCGAGACCGAGTGATCCGCCTCGGCGAGAGCCCCTCGAGGGTTTTTGTCATGGGCTCACCGGAGCTTGACGCTCACTTCCGGCCGTCAGGTGTCACGCTTGATGAAGTCCGAGAGCGATACGAGATTCCCTGGGAGGATTACGGAATCGCCGTTCTTCACCCCGTCACCTCGGAGGCGGATACCATGGGTGAGCAGGCCAGGGCGTTGTTCTCGACGCTCGAGGCGAGCGGCCGAAACTTTGTGGTCATTGCGCCCAACAACGACCCCGGCAGCGCGGATATCTTTAAGGTCATCGAGTCGCTGCCAGAGGAGCGGTTCCGGGTGATACCGTCGATGCGATTCGCCTATTTCTCCGAGCTCTTGCGTCACGCGGGGGCCATGATTGGAAACAGCTCTGCAGGTGTTCGAGAGGCGCCGTTTCTGGGCATTCCGAGTTTGGACATTGGCACGCGTCAGACCAACCGCTCATCCTCCGCGTCCATCACGCCGGCACAGGCCGCTGATACCGCCACGATCAAGCGGTTCCTTCAGGAAACATGGGGTCACCGGTTCAAGCGCGACACGGCCTTCGGGGCTGGAAAGGCGGCACAGCGGTTTCTCGAGATTGTAGAGTCAGAGGATCTCTGGGCTCTTCCGAAGCAGAAGCGCTTCTTCGATGGAGACGAAGTGGTCCACCCGGTACCTCAGCTGGTGAGCTAGCGCTGCCCGTAAAGCTTGGCCTGGGCATGACGCTCAGCGAGCAGGGAGGCATCCTCCGCAACAGTATCAATGATGCGCTTGGCGGAACGCCGGGCCTCGGGCGAGCAGGCCTTCAGTTGTTCGGCCCAGGACCAAGCCACCTCGGCTGGGTTTGCTCCTCCTGCGCGACCCAGGCCCCACCGGATGGCCTCGTCGGCGGATATCTCTACTCCTCCAAGAATGACTTGCTTGGCGATAGCGGGACCCAGGAGGCTCGTCAGGCGGGTTGAGCCACCGGCGGCTGGGATGATCCCGAGCGATACTTCGGGCAGCCGAAACCGTGCACCGGGCCCGATGACACGAAGGTCAGCGGCGAGCGCTAGCTCAAAGCCTCCCGCAACGGCAGGCCCGTCGACGACGGCTATTGTGACGACTTCGGCCCGAGCGATCTCGGTGGAGACGGCTTGGCTGAGGAGGTCTCGGGCATCGTCCGGTGTCGCCGTCTTCATCTCGTCGAGGTCCGCTCCAGCGCAGAAGACGCGAGGGCTGGTCGAGCTGATGATCACGACCGAAGACGAGCGCGTCACCGCCGAGAAGGCCGCCCGAAGGGCCAGCAGATGCGCCCTGTCGTAAGCATTGGCTTTCTCGGGTCGGTCGAGCTGGATGTGGCCGATGCCGTCGTTGATTTCATGCTGAATGCCCATGAGTCCTCGTCGAATGGCGCACAATTGAGCATACTGCGATGATGGACATCCGTGAGCAATTGGTGCACGACGCCGAAGAGCGGTGCCCGTATCTGGAGGGGCATGTGGCGCGCATGCCTCTGCGGTGGCAGATGCGCGGGCTCTCAGGTGAGGAGTTTGATGAAGCCCTCGCGAGCGGGGATCGCCGAGTCGGGCGAATGTTGTATCGAACGCAGTGCCCGGCCTGTACGGCCTGCGAGCCGCTCCGGATTCAGGTCGGTGACTTTCGACCGAGCAAGTCGCAGCGGAGGGTCTGGAAGAAGAATCAAGACATCAAGGTGACGGTGGGTCCAGCCATCTATTCTGAAGAGCGGCTCTCCCTCTACAACCGCCACAAGATCGAGCGAGGCCTCTCCGTGGACGGGCAGGCCATGACGAGAGAGGGATACGAAGGGTGGTTTGTTCGCAGCTGTACCCAGACGGTGGAGCTCTGCTTTGAGCTCCACGGTCAGCTGGTCGGCCTCAGCATCGTCGATGTGGGTGCACGTGATTCTTCGAGTGTCTACCACTACTTCGACCCCGAACTCTCTCACCGCTCCATGGGGACATTTTCGGCCTTGGTGGAGCTGGCCTGGGCCAGAAGTCGTGGCGGCCGCTACCACTACCTTGGCCTGTACGTCGGGGCGTGTGATCGGCTCAACTACAAAGCACGTTTTGAGCCCCACGAGCGCCGGATCGATGGGACGTGGCGTGGGAGCTCTTGTGCCTAAGCGTCCGCCCTGTGCTGGTCTCTGGAACACACCCATGGTCCAGGTCAACGGTGACGTCACGACCTGCTGTCTTGATGAGCACCTCGAGAATGTGATCGGTAATCTGAACGACTCCACCCTCGGCGAGCTGTGGCATGGGGAGACCATGAATCGGTGGCGCATGGCTCAAATCGAGGAGCGCTTCGAGGACTCTGGACCGCTCTGTCCACGCTGCAACTGGGAGAGTGCGGGGGCTTACCCTGAGGACAAAGTCGAAGCCTGGGTCGCGAAGTTCAAGGCGAACCGTTAGTTTTTTGGGTCTCCGTAGATAGGCCTCTGATGACACCCGCCATCTCCACCAAAGACCTGGGAAAGATCTACCGCGTCGGCTTCTTTATGCGTCGTGTGGAGGGGCTTCGGGACCTCAGCCTGACCGTAAACCCGGGTGAAGCCTTTGGCTTCATCGGCCCCAATGGTGCGGGAAAGACGACCACCATAAAGATACTCATGGGTCTGCATGAGGCCACCAGCGGAGCGGCTGAGATCTTCGGTGTGCCGGTCTCGAACCCTAGCGCTCGCAAGCGAGTGGGGTTTCTTCCTGAGCGTCCGTACTTTTACGAGCACCTCACCGCTCGAGAGGTCCTGCACTTCTACGGGCAGCTCTTTGAGATGGACAGCCAACTGCGGTGTGAGCGCATTGCGATGCTGCTGGAGCGGGTCAAGCTCTCGCGCTTCGCGGACGTCACCCTGGCGAAGTACTCGAAGGGCATGCTCCAGCGGGTGGGGCTCTGCCAAGCGCTCCTGCACGATCCCGATCTGATCGTCCTCGACGAGCCCATGAGCGGGCTTGACCCGGTGGGTCGTGCGTTGGTTCGCGACTTGATTCTTGAGCAACGCGACCACGGAAAGACCGTCTTTTTCTCGAGCCATATTCTGTCTGACGTCGAAGCCATCTGTGACAAGGTGGCGATCCTGGTGGGCGGGCAGCTTCGTGAGAGCGGACGCATGAGCGATGTCGTTGCCGATCGCGCGGATCTCGAGGCCGTACTGCTGGGTGAGATGAGCAAGGTCACCGATGAGTCCACGCTGGGGGTTCTGTAATGCTGCGGCTGTGGGCGCTTGCGCAGAACACCTTTCGTGAGGCGGTCAGAGACAAGGTCTTGTACTCGATTCTCTTCTTTGCTGTGGGTGTCATCGCGTTGAGCCTCGTCATGCAGGAGATCACGGTGGGTGACCGCGAGAAGGTCGTTCGTAGCGTCGCACAGGGTGCCGTCGCGGCCTTCGGGTCCATTATCTCCATGTTTCTCGGCATTAGCCTTGTATGGAAGGAGGTGGAGCGCAAGACGGTCTACACCATCCTGAGCAAGCCCATCAGTCGGTGGATGTTTGTGCTGGGGAAATACCTGGGAATGATGATGACCCTCACGGTGGTGGTCGCGGTCATGACGCTCGTGTACACCCTGCTCATGACCATTCAGCAGCAGCTTCCGCCCTTGGTGGTCTACGTCTCAGTAGGGCTCTTGATGGTGGAGTTGATGCTGCTCACGAGCTGGGCGACCCTGTTCTCGACCTACTCGGCGCCGACGACGGCGGCCGCCTTCACGCTCGCTGTCTTCGTGATTGGCAACCTAGCGGATGACATCTGGCTGTATGGAAGCCAGCTTGAGAACCCGGGTGCCCAGGCGACGGCTCGAGCGCTGTACTGGGCGCTGCCAAATTTTGAGATGTTTAGCCTTCGCACCCAAGCCGTACACGAGCTTTCGATTCCTTGGGAACAAGTGCTCGGCGCCACGGCCTATGGGCTCAGCTACACCGCAGCGGTCCTGGCGCTGGCGATGTGGGTCTTCGAGCGACGCGACCTCAAGTGAGCATCCCATGGATGGACTTGGCGCAGCCGCTGGCTTCTCAGGAGGTGCGGGCGGCGGTCGATGAGGTCCTGACGTCAGGACGCCTCATCGGCGGCCTCGTCGTTGAGGACCTCGAGGCGGCTGTCTCGGCTTGGCTCGGTCGCCGTCACGGCGTTGCCGTCTCCTCGGGAACCGCGGCGCTAGAGTTGGCGCTCCAGGCGATGTCCATCGGGCCAGGGGACGAAGTGATTGTCCCCGCGGTGAGCTTTGTCGCCACACTGGGGGCGGTCTGTCGGGTCGGAGCAACGCCCGTGGTCGTTGACACCTTGGACGAAGGTCCGTGGATTGATCCTGCCGCCACCAGAGCAGCGGTCACCGAAGCCACCGCACTCATCGTCCCCGTCCACTTGTTTGGTCGTCAGGCTCAGCTCGACTCCGAGGGTGTGCCTGTTCTGGACGACGCATGCCAGGCGACCTTCCCAGGGGGACCGTCCGTGGGGCGGTGCACAGCCGTCAGCTTCTACCCCACCAAGATCCTCGGGGGAGCCGGTGATGGCGGCATGATTCTGACCGATGATGAAGATCTCGACGCTCGGCTCCGGCGGCTCCGGCAGCATGGGTGTGATGCGCGCGGCTTGGTGGTCGAGCCAGGGGGGACCAATGCTCGCATGGGCGCGCTGGCTGCCGCTGTCCTGCTCGCACGCATGCCAACCATTCCTCAGCGTCTGAACCGAAACCGCTCGATTGCAGCAGCGTACGACGATGTACTCGGTGACCTGGCTCTCCCCCGCGCGGATGAGCCCACCGTCTATGTGCTTCGGCATCCGGACAGAGATCGCCTGGCGGCGGACCTGAAAACAGCGGGCATCCCGACGGCGGTGTATTACCCTCGGTGTGTGCATGAGCATCCTGCCTTTGCTGACCACGTCCGCGTACCGAGACCCCTCGCTCGCGCCCCGCAGTACTGCGAGGACAGCCTCGCGCTGCCGCTGTACGCCGAGCTGGGCGATGATCAGATAGACCACATTGTTGAGACGCTGAGGAGAGTGTTGTGACCCAATTGTACGCGCTGAGCGAAGGCTTTGCCCTTGTGCTTGGCCTGTGCGTGGGCTCGTTCTTGAATGTGTGCATTGCTCGAATGCCGGAGGACCGTTCGGTGGTCCGGCCGGCGAGTCACTGCCCCGCCTGCGGGAGTTCCATTCGGCCCTACGACAACATTCCGGTCCTGTCATGGGTGGTGTTGAGAGCGAAGTGCCGCGATTGTGGAACGGGCATCTCGGTGTTGTACCCCATCATCGAGCTCATGGTTGGGCTGCTGTTCTGGCTCCTCTTTCGGCGCTTCGTTCCCGGACCAACCGACCTCGACCCCGCTCACCTGTTGAGCTTCATCATGATGGCGACCTTTGTGTCGATGTTGGTCGGACTCACGTTCATCGACCTTCGCCACTACATCATACCCGATGAATTCAGCATCTACGCGGTACCGGTGGGGGTTGCCTTCGCGGTGGGCGTAGCCGAACTCGGTGGAGGGCACCCCGCGATGGCGAGTGGCTGGCGAGATGCGGTCTTGGGTGCCTTCGTAGGTGGCGGTTCCTTGGGCCTCATCATGGGTCTGTACTGGCTCATTCGGCGGGAAGAGGGGATGGGAATGGGTGACGTGAAGCTCCTCATGATGATGGGAGCCTTCCTCGGAACCCTACCGGCCATGCCCTTCATCATGATCGTCTCATCGCTCGGCGGGGCTGTAGTTGGCCTACCTCTGGCGGTCTTTGGGGGGCGGGGTCTGCGCTCAGCGATACCCTTTGGGCCCTTCTTGGCTTTGGCCGCAATCGTCTACGTGCTGCACGGCCCCGAGTTGATGGCGAGAGCGTTTCCCGGCCTCACCATCATCTTCTGAGGCGGTCAGAAGCTCTCTGCAGCTCGGAGTCGGTCACCCGAAGGCGCACTCAGTCCCATCGCGCGGACGGTGTCGGCGTGGAGCTTGTCGGCAGCCGCTTGGTCGCCGCAGTTGAGGGGTCGAAAGTAGATGGTATCCTCGACCTGGCTCGGCCAGTCCCAGCATACCTGCGGCTGTCGGAGACGGGGTCTCCAGTGATTCAGGAATTCCAGGGCCTCATGCGCGTTCTCCGGCTGCACAACAAAGGCCATCGTCACCTTTGGCCACTCGAGACCAAGTTCGTCTCTCAGGAGGAGAAAGCGCTCAATGTTCTTGTAGACGATGTCCCCTTTGTCCGAGCCTTTCACCGTGGCGTAGGTCGGGGGCGTGTGGGCGTCGACACTCATGTGCACGAATCGAAACGTGTCCTCGGCTTGGCCGGGTGAATTGGCCAGGCGGAGGAGCAGGCGGGCTCGGGCCTCAGGCAGGACGACCGCGTTGGTATGCAGCTTAAACTCCCGGAAGAGGCGGTTGTGGAGGTTGATGCCGAAGGCGTACTCCACAAATTTGTCGAACTCAGGATGAATCGTGGGCTCGCCGAGCCAGTGGGGGCAGAGGTGAACGTCCTCTTCGATATCCGCGAGCCCCTTGAGCGCTCGCCTCCACGTCTCCCACGCCATGAATTTCTTTGGGCCGCCATGCGCATCGTCGCGCATGGACTGGCTGCACATCTTGCAGCGGATGTTGCAGTGGTCGGTCAGCTCGAGGTTGAGGTGTATAGCCATGTCAGAGGTGCCGCCGGATCTCTGCTTCGTGGGAGAGGATGTTCCACGAACACTCTGCACAACGCTCGAGGGGCTGTCCAGCGAGCATGCCCGTCCTCACTTGCTCCATGAACGGATCGCGGTGCCAAACATCGGACACGCTCTGGTCTGCCACGGAGCCCCCCTGTCCCGCGAGTACGCAGCAGGGACTGCTGAGGCCGTCTGCCTGAACGACGAGGTAGTGCCACGCTTTTAAGCAGGGCGCCCCCTTGAGCCCGTCGCCATCGGGCCGAGCCGGAACACGCTGACCTCGCTCGAGTCGATCGGGGTCAAGAAAGTTCTCCAGCGTTGTTTCGATGCCCAGCTGCTGGGCTCGCTCGAGCGCGGCTGCGGCATCGCGTGCCACCTGGGCACGCTGCTCGGCCGTGAGCTGAAGCCGAAGCTGGTCAGGGGTGTAGGCGATCAGTGCGTCGAAGTCGACTCGGAATGCGCCGATAGCGTGGGCGAGGTCGACCATCTCCTCCAACGTGTGGTGGTTCGCCTGGGTCAGCACAAAGTGGATTGCGATCCGCGGGTGTCTGAGTCCGAGCCTGCGCTTGATGACGTTCAGCTTGCAGGCGTTTCGCACCGTTCGTTTGAAGGCGCCGGACTGTCCTCGAAGGGGGTCGTGAATCGCCGATGTTGGGCCATCGATGGAGAAGTGAATCTCGTCCCAGCCCATATCGATGATTCGCGAAATCAGGCCATCATTGAGGAGGGTTCCGTTGGTGGTGAGGATTCCCTCCATACCATGGGCCTTGGCTCGCTCCATGATCAGCGGTGTCGCTCGCTTTCGCACCAAGGGTTCGCCGCCGCCGAGCAGAAACAAGCGCTGTGCACCGAGTGCTGCCGCCTCGTCGACAATCTCGAGGAGGCGCTCTGTCGGCAACTCGTTGACAGGCGGGCGGTGGCGATCGGTCGTGTCACAGAAGGCGCAATCGAGGTTGCACGCCAAGGTCGGGTAGAGCTCCAGGGTCATTGGACCTTGCGGACCATCCTCCTCCCATCGGGCGACTCGGGCTGCAACTTGTGCGGGATCTGCCATGAAGCCACGTTACCACCCAAGGCGAAGCCACGCCGCAATGGTACGCTGAGAACATGAAACCTCCTCCTCGATTGCCCGGCAGCTATTTGGTCATGGAATTGGCCAATCGCTGCTCTCTTGCCTGCGTCCATTGCGCGGTAGCAGACACGACGCACCCTCACTTTGAGGCGACGGGAACCATGGACGTGGACCTCGCAGAGTCCCTTTTTTCGGACCTCCGGGCCCACCGGATCGGCTTCGATACGCTGATCCTGTTTTGGCTTGGGGAGCCGTTGCTTCATCCGGAATTCCCAAGGGTTTGGCGCGCGGCACTCTCCGCCGCCTCTGATGGCTGCTTTGGCAAGGTGGAGCTGCACACGAACGCCACGCACCTCTCAGAGGCCTATGCGGCAGCACTCCTCAACGATTCGGACGTTCCGCAGGTGATCCACTTTTCATTGGATGCGACCGATGTTGATCGGTACAAGTCCGTGAAGGGGAAGGATCGCTATGAGACGGTCGTTCGGAACATCGAGCATTTCCTGGGGGAAAAGGCTCGTCGGGGCGCTCGTTGGCCGAGGCCAGTGTTTCAATTCATCGTTGGCTCAAACAATGTCGACCAAGTCGGGACCTTCCGGGACCAATGGTCCGCTGCGTGTGACCAGGCCGGCCTAGCACACCGGGTGGCGGCAGGACATGTCCCATGGGGGGAGGATGCTATCGTCTTCTTCCGTCAACTGGATTGTCCCACAGCGGCGATGCAAGAGAGAGAGAACGCGGTCTTTCGAGAAGCCATGGCTGCACAGGACCTCGAGCTTCCCTCGGCGGCTGCGGCTGGAGAGCGTGTGGCCTCTGAGAATCAGGGCGTATGCGCCGGGTTCTGGAAGAGCCCCGTCATCAGCTGGGATGGTGCGGTCACGACCTGCACGAGGGACTCGACCCTGCACAACAGCGTGGGGCGGATCACGGAGACGCCATTCTCGACCCTGTGGTGGAACGAGACGATGCGTCGGCGGCGGGAGGCCGTTGCGGCTCGCGACTATGGCGAACTGAAGCTCTGCCAGAGTTGCTTCATACCGAAGAGCCTCAACTACACAGGCATCACCACCGCAGAGCTTCAGGCTTTCGAGGGCACCGAGTGATTGGATTGGTCGATCGCGTCCTTGACCGGGCCCGGCTTCGCCGCGCTCCCGGGCGGCCGGACCAGGTTCACCTCGCGGTCACGGACCGGTGCTTCTTGCCGTGTCTCCACTGCGACATCTGGAAGAACGATACCGCCGACATCGACGGCTCGGTTTGGCTCGACCTCATCGACCGCCTCGGGGCGTGGTGTGCTCCAGCTGGCATGAATTTTGTGGGCGGGGAGCCGCTCTTGAGAAAGGATCTTGAGCAGCTGATGACTCGTGCTGTCCGTGCGGGCTTTGAGGTCAGCTTCAATACGAATGGATGGCTCGTCAACGCTAAGCGAGCCCAGAGCATCAGCGATGCCGGCGTGTCGATCGCGTACGTGAGCCTAGACGGAATTGAGGCCAAGACCGTTGACCACAGCCGGGGGCGCGAGGGCAGCTTCGACAAGGCGATGGATGCGATAAATCTGTTCGATGCGCTGCCGAACCCGCGGGTGGTCGTCGCTGCCATTCTGCATGCAGAGAATGCATCCGAGATGCCTAAACTCCTGGAGTTCGTCAAGGATAGAGGGCTGCAGCTGGTGGTGCAGCCGCTCTACCAAAATTTTGGCGACAACGCCTATGACCCGCTCTGGTTTGAGACGGCAGAGCTGTGGCCGAGGTCGAAGGGTCAGCTCGATGCCATCGGTCAGGCGGTTGATCTCCTGGTCGCGGAGCGCCTCCGAGGGGGGGCTGTCTGTAACCAGGTCGGCCAACTCGCGGCGTTCAAGGAACATTTTCAAGAGCCCAGTGTCGACAACGGGTACCAGTGCAGAGCGGGGCATTCTGACCTGTCCATCGATGCGCAGGGAAACATTCGAATGTGCTACTTCCTCGATCCGGTGGCGACCGTCTACGACCCGACCCCGCTGCCGCTGGTGTGGGATGGGGCGACGACCCTGCGGCGGCGCTGGGAGGTGAGTCGGTGCGACCGCGCCTGTAACCTCCTCAACTGCAATTTTGAGCGAGTCGGGCCATGACCGATGAGCCTCTGGATACGTCATCCGGGGAGGGGGCGGACGAGGAGCGATCCGAGAAGAAGTGGACCCCTGACTACGAGCGCTTCGAGGGCTGGGTGGACGAGGCGCAGCGGGAAGCGAGGAGACGGGCGGCGCGGCCACTCCTGCGCATGGTGGCGCTGTTGGTGGTGATCATCTGCCTGGGTCTTAGTGCCTCCCAGCCTGGCGGTATCAAGGCCGTCCTTATGGGTTCGGACCATCCGCGAACCCCCCTTCCGGTGGGCATATCAGGTGGGCCTGTGCCGGAGTGGAGTGAGGAAAACGTTCGGGCCGCGGTTGAGCAAGTCAAGCCTCGGGCCGCCCAGTGTCTAGAGGGCTGGTCTGCGGTGGCCATGAACCAAGAGGGTCAGGTCGTGGTGGAGGTGGTCCTCACGCCCGATGGCCCTGAAGAGGCGGCACTCTACGACCAAGTCGGCACCACGCCCACGCCCGTGGCGGAGTGCCTGGGAGCAGCTATCGGATCGGTGTCCTGGCCGCTGCCGAAGGAACGTCAGGCGCTGCCATTCCCCATCGTGGGTGGGTAAAAAAAACCCCGAGAGGCTCGGACCGTTCTGGTCCTGACTGCGGACTTCTTGCCGCCCGGGAAGTGCTACCCGGTGCCTCTCGAGGTTCGGTGATGACCGGGATTAGCCGGTCGTCCTCTGAATGTGTGGGCGGACCCACAACCAGACTCAGAGGGTGGTTCCAGCTATGTCGCCATCACCTGGCATAGCACGTAGGGATTATTCACTGGATCACCTCCTTTTTCTGGTGCGGGTTGAGAGAGTTGCAGGTCCCGACCTGCCGCTCGTGACTGCCACCAGTACAGCACGAACGTGGGGCGTCACCGTCTCGGCGAGGCCCAACCGCCGGGGACTGCTGATCCTCGACGGGCGACCCGATGCTTCACTGTGAGGCACCATGGGGTGGGTCACGTCCTCATGGTACCGTTCATGTTCCGTGACCCCCAACAACAAATTTTTGTTCCGTGAATGATATGACAGACCTGTCCCCCGAAGCGCTCCTTGACTTAGCTCTCAAAAACCCTGCTGCAGGTGAAGAGCTGAAGCGGCGCTTTGGTTCAGAGGGCGCCATCTTGGTGGTCGACTTTAGCTCGATGCGTGCGCGCACCGATGCCTTCGGTATCATTCATGCGTTGGCCACAGTAAGGGCCGCTTGCGCAGCCTATCGTCCCGCCATCGAGGAGAACGAGGGCCATGAAGTCAAGATTGTCGCGGACACGCTCTTCGCTCGCTTCGCGCGACCTCACCAAGCCCTCAAGGCTGCGTTGGATGGCCACGTCCGCCTGGGCGCCTTCAACGAGTCTCGAACGGGAAGCATCTGCGCGGGGGTGCCCGGAGCACCCATTCACCCCAAGACGGGGCTTGGATATGGGGATGTGCTGGCCTTCTCCGGCGACCTCTTCGGTGCGGAGGTCAACCGAGCCTTCATCCTAGGAGAAGACGTGGCCCGAGACGGTGAGATCTTGGCCTCCACGGCGTTTGCCTCGGCGCTGGGAACGCCACCTGCTGGAGTCGGGGTGCACTCCAGTCCCCATGATCGCGCTCAGGAAGCAGGCTTTCCTTTTGAGATCTACACCGACTTTCGAGAGCCCCCCGCGCTGTCAACCACGGGCGAGCGTCAAGGTTGACAGGCCCGTGGGGTGGGCTACCCACACCCCACGGGAGGCTTCATGGAACTCGACTGGTCAGGGATTATCGCGAGAGGAAGGCAAGGGATTGGCGTGAGCGAGGCCGAAGCCTTGGCCATCACGCGCCTCAGAGAGACGCACGAGCTGCGTTCGCTCCTTGAGGCGGCTGAGGCTGTGCGAGTCCACCACAAGGGTAATCAGGTGAACACCTGCGGCATCACGAACGCCAAGTCGGGTCGATGCCCAGAGCGCTGCAACTTTTGCTCGCAGTCGGCGCACTTCTCGACGGAGGCTCCCCAGTTCACCACGAAGGCGGCCGACACCATTGTCGGCGAAGCCAAGGCGGCCTTTGAGGGTGGCGTTCGAGAATTCTCGATTGTGATGGCGGGGCGGCAGGTTGATTCGGAGTCTGATCTCGCCACGCTGGAGGATGCGTTCACCCGCATTCGTGAGACAACGGGCATGCAGACCTGTGCGAGCCTCGGGCTGATGAGCAAAGAAAATTTGGCTCGCCTTCAGGCTGCTGGGATGCAGTCGATGCACCACAACCTTGAGACCGCCCGCAGCTACCACGGGCAGATTGTCGAGACCCACAGCTATGACGACGAAGTGGAGACCCTGAGAAGTGCCAAGGCCTTGGGCATGTATGTGTGCTCCGGCGGCATCTTCGGGATGGGGGAGTCTTGGGCGCATCGGGTCGAGATGGCGATCGACCTTCGTGAAATCGATGTGGACTCCGTACCCATCAATTTCCTCAACCCGCGCCCCGGCACACCGCTCGCGGAACAGAACGACCTGACTCCAGTGGACTGCCTAAAGATCATCGCGCTTTACCGGCTCGTGCTGCCCACCAAAGACATCCTGGTCTGTGGGGGTCGAGAGATGAACCTCCTCGATGAGCAGGCCAACATGTTTAGGGCAGGCGCTAATGGCCTCATGATGGGCAACTACCTCACCACAGCGGGCGTTGATCGTGATCATGACTTTGACCTCATCGAGTCTCTCGGTATGTCCATTCGTCCCCCGCCGCATGCTCCTCACCCGCCATCGGTCCCCCACGGTGTTCGTGAGTCCGGGACAGACCTCGCGGGACTCAAGGGCAAGAACTTGGCGGAACCCAACCGGTGAGCCGGTACGCCGCTATCGAGGCGGAGGTCTCCAGGATTGACCAGAGCGGCCTCCGACGCAGGCTCAGACGACTCCAGATGATCGACGCCGTCCGCGGCGTGCTCGATGGGGCCCCTGTGACCGTCTTTTGCTCCAACGACTACCTCGGCTTGGCCTTCGAGCCCTCGCTGGTCGGTGGCGGAGGTGGTGTCGGCTCGAGCCGGCTCATCAGCGGGAATCGTTGGGCTCACGAGGCGCTGGAGGAACGCCTCGCCGCCTTGTATGGGAGGCCAGCAACGCTGTTCTCGAGCGGGTACCACGCCAACCTGGCGCTGATGAGCACCGTCGTGGGAGAGGCCGATGTTGTGGCCTCTGACGCCCTCAATCACGCCAGCATCATCGATGGGCTGCGGCTGTCAAAAGCCGGTCGCGTGGTGACCCCACACGGTGACCCAGGCGGCATTCCCGAGGGTGCGCGCATGGCGGTGGTTGAGGGGCTCTATTCCATGGATGGTGACGTCTTGGACCTTCCGGCCTACCGAGGCGAACACTGGCTCGCCGTCGACGAGGCCCATGCCTTCGGGGTGCTCGGCCCGGATGGGCGTGGCGCTGCCGCAGCCCAAGGGGTCGAGCCCGACTTTGTCGTGGGTACCCTCGGGAAGGCCCTGGGATGCTACGGAGCCTTCGTTGTGGGGCCCCAATGCCTCAAGGAGCTGCTCGTAAGCAGAGGGCGATCGTTCATCTTCACGACGGGCCTCCCCGAGTGGGTGCCCACCCGGGCGCTGGCTGCACTGGACTTGGCCAACGACGAGCGCCGCGCCCGGCTTAGTGACCGAGTCAGGCGCCTTCGGGCAGGCCTCGCGGCGTTGGGCATTCCTGCCCTTGGGCGTCACCATGTGGTCCCAATTGTCCTCGGCGGGCGCACAATGGATGTGGCCCAAGCGTTGCTAGAGCGGGGTTTCTGGGCCGCCGGAATACGCGCACCCACGGTGCCGGCCGGCCACGAGCGAATACGACTGACCTGCTCCTCGGAGCACACCGAACAACAGATTGATCAGCTGCTCGATGCGCTGAACGATATCGTCCGGGAGCGACCATGATCGACCCTCATACCCTCCATCAGTGGGACCACCGTCATGTCTGGCACCCCTTTACCCAGGCGTCGGAGTGGGAGGCCGCGGGAGCGCCGTTGATCATTGAGCGAGCGGAGGGCTGTACGCTCATCGACGTTCACGGTCGACGCTATCTCGACGGCATCTCCAGCTTGTGGACCAATGTGCATGGCCACACCCACCCCATGATCAACCAAGCGGTGAAGGACCAGCTGGACGCCGTCGCCCACAGCACATTGTTGGGACAGGCGGGGGTTCCGAGCATCGTGCTCGCCCGCCGCCTAGCCGAGCTGCTTGAGCGGATACCCGGTGACGGTGAGCCGCTCACAAGAACCTTCTTCTCGGACGCCGGATCGACGGCCGTCGAGGTGGCCCTCAAGATGGCCTTTCAGTTCCATCAGCAGACGGGGCAGCCTCGGCGCTTTCGTTTTGCAGCCCTCAGCGAGGCGTACCACGGCGACACGATTGGCTCTGTGAGTGTGGGAGGGATCGATCTCTTCCATGAGATCTATCGACCCATGCTCTTTGACGCGGTGCGCGTGCCTGCTCCCGATCGTGCGATCCCGGAAGAAGAGAGGCCCTGCCTCGAGGCCGCAGAGAGGCTCTTCGAGGAGCACGGCGACGAGCTTGCTGCGCTCATTGTCGAGCCGTTGGTCCAAGGCGCCGCAGGGATGCGTATGCACTCTGCGGGGTACCTCAAGGCCATCATTGATATGGCACGGTCGGCAGGTGCTTTGGTGATTTTCGACGAGGTCGCGGTCGGCTTTGGTCGCCTCGGCACGATGTTTGCGATGGAGCAGGTCGGGGTTCGTCCGGACATCCTGTGTATCGCCAAGGCGATCACGGGGGGCTACCTCCCGCTGGCCGCCACGGTGGTGACCGATCGCATCTACGATGCCTTTCGGGGCCCGTACTCGGATCATCGCACGCTCTTTCATGGTCACACGTACACCGGGAATGCATTGGCGTGTGCCTCCGCACTGGCCTCCCTAGACGTCTTCACTCAGGAGCGCGTGTTGGAGCGGCTCCCTGATAAAATAGATGCGTTGACTCGGGCGCTGGCACGAGCACCGGATGACTACGTTTCGGAGCGAAGACAGCGAGGAATGATGGCTGCGGTTGTGTTGCGCCACAGTCGAGGGGGCGCGGCACGTGTCGGGCACCAGGTCTGCATGGCGGCACGCGAGCACGGCGTGATCGTTCGCCCGCTCGGCGACAGCATCATCCTCATGCCCCCGCTGGCCATGACGGTTGAAGAGATCGGAGCGCTCGGCGAGGGGGTCGCCGCGGCCATCAACGACGTTCTCGAATAGTTCTTGCTCAGTGCCCTTGGAGCTGCGTCTCGATGTCCTTCAAGAGCTGTGCCGCGGGCTGGGTCCGGTGTGTACAGATGCACCTCTTGTAGGCCTTGAACAGCTCGCCCAAGTAGGGATCATCAGACGCCTTGTGCTCGCTCGGATCGGGGTCGACAACCGGAATGGTTGAGCCGGTGTACCCGCGTCGGTCGAGGATGCCCCGGAGGCCGCGCACCAAGAGATCATCGGCCTCGGATTCTCCTCTCGCTCTCAGTTCTAAGAACATTCGCCAGAGGTTGCTCTCCGGCAGCGTGGCACAACCGTGCGCTTGGCGTACGCTGAGGCGCATCTCGCGCTTGAGTTCTCGTGACGACGTGGCCTTCATCTGTGTTCGCATTACCCCTCCACCCAGGTCTGCGCTCTCGGCGACCTCGGCGTTGAAGCTCCCCAGCATCAACAGGTCGGCCGAACGTCATGGAGTGTATCATAGGCGGGTTGAACACCCTCGGGACTGGACAAGACATGGGATGTATGTGGCTTTTGAGGAGAAGACGGATCGCGAGAGGCGGTGGTGCGGCCGCACACCAGAGGGGTGAACCGAGGGGTCTACGAGGTCTTCCTCTTCTGATACTGCTGACAGGAGTGATGGCCTGTGGAGGTAAGCGCTTTGAGCGGGGTCACAGGGCCTTCGAGGAAGCGCATGCCCCTGTGAATATGGTGGTCACGCCTGCTGTACAGCCGGGCATGGTGACCGTCGTCATGGCCGTTCGCGCCGGTAGTGCGCATGATCCGGTGGGGCAGGAAGGGGTCGCCTGGTTGACGGCTGAGGCCATCGCGGCCAGGGGGACGGCCGCGCTGCGTGAGGTCGGGGCGGCCGTTGGTGTTGAGGTCGACAAGGAGTGGGTTCGTTTCGTGTTGAAGGTACCCAATAGCTTCGAGTCCGAGCTTCCGGGGGTGCTCGGACACATGCTCGACTTGGACAGCATCGACGAGGAGGGACTGATCTCTGTTCGGGAGTCGGGGCAGCAATGGCTTCGGAGCGGGCTGCAGACGGATGCGGTCCGTCTCGCTTCAGCCGCCTACGAGCGATGGGTATACGAGGGGCACCCTTACGGGACCCCCAGTACCGGTCGGGCCTCCGTTCTGGGAGCGTTGAATGCCCGATCGGTTCAACAGTTCTACGAGAGTCGCTATGTGAGGCCGGCGGCGGCCATTGGCGTGGCAGGTGCCGAGGATCCGTTGGCGATTCAGGCCGCATTGTCCTCGCTATCGACGGCGCTGTATCGCGACGTGACGCCGAGATTGGTCCCTCCGGTCGATTCACACGATGTGATGGTGGTCAACCTGGAGGGGGACACTGCAGCCTTGGTGGCCGGGCACCCGCTCTCGCTCACGAGGAACCATGAGCAGTGGGTCGCGCTGGTCGTTGGAGTCGCCGCTGTGGGCGACGCCCCTGAGGTCGATTTGATGCGGATGTTGCTGCGAGAGGACATCGATTTTCGGGTTGAGCGGACCGCTCGGCCGGAGGAGTCCCTGGAAGATCTTTACGCTGAGGGCCTGGCCCACGTCTCTGCGGTGGCCGAAAGCGGCATCTCTCTCTCGCGCTTCGAAGAGACACAGCGTAGGCTGACCGCCGCACTGTCGGCGCCATCGGCGCTCGGTGTGGGCGCTACCGCCCAGGTGCTGAAGAGGGCTTCGATCGCTGAGCTCCAACAGAGGATTGCCGCGCTGTCCCTGCCCGAGGTGAATGCCGCTCTCGCCGAGCACATCAACCCCGCAGCGCTGAGGGTCGTGGTGGTCGGGAGGGCCTCGTCCACCACGGGCCTTGCCCTGAGCACGGCACACGGCGTCCAAGGAGAGGCACTGTTCGAGTAGGAGGCTGTGGCCCGTGGTAGGCTTCAGGCTCTCAGGAGATGGCATGGATTCGGAAGACTTGGTGGGCTTGGAGCGTCTCGCGAGGTCGTTTGCACGGCAGATTGCGCGAATGCAGTCGCCGTGCATGGTGGCTGTACACGGCGCGCCGGGCAGCGCTAAGCGCGACTTCTTGAAGCGCTTCTCGGCGCTCGTTGCGGACCCGCGCTCGCTTGGGCTCGCACCAGGACGCGAGCTGTACCCGGAAGTGGTGTGGTTCGACGCATGGGCCTATGCGAAGCAGGGCAATGTGCTTGCAGGCCTTGTTGCGCGGGTTGCTCGCACAGGGCCGGGTGGCGGGGCCATGCAGGAGCGTGCACGGGATGTCGTGGCCCAGCTCAATCGCCTCGACTTGTCGGATCGCAACCCGGACTCTCCTGGACCGGCCCTCACGGACGGCGAGCTTGAGCCCGTGGAGCGCCTGCAGCGTGGCTTTGCGAGCGTTGTACAGAGCGTGCGCTCCGGGCGTCCAGGAAAGCTGGTGATCTGCATAGAGGGGCTCGACCGTCTCCGTCCGGATGTCCGGTGGCAGGTCCTTGATGGGATTCGCTTGATGGTCGGCGCAGGCGCAGAAGTGGCCATTCTCGTTGCCATCGGAGGTCAGGCTGTAGCCATGGCCGCGCGGCACGCGGAGGGTGATCTACCCGGAACGAGCATCGATCAAGTCCTCATGGACCTGTTCGACCTAGCGCTGACGGTGCCCAGCCTAGAAGTGCGTCGGATTGGCTCGATGCTCCAGCGGCAGGTGGGTGTCGATGAGGCGCTGCTTCGGCGGGCTTTTGGTCCGGACGCCCTGCGAGGGCTCGCAGCCGCCGTCGCACATCGGCCGCTCGGATCTCCACGACTGATCGTTCGCCTGGTCTCTCGTGTGCTCCTGCTCGCCGAGTTTGCGCTGGAGTCCAACCAGCAGCGTGAGCTTTCGGAGGCGCAGTGGTGCTGGGTGATCGTCTCGGAGCGATGGCCCTCATTTCGGCGCTTTATGATTCGCGGTGGACGGCGCCGATGGGCGGGCATGAGCGCGGCAGTGGGTGCGCTGGCCAGCGGACAGGCCCAGGGGAGCGCAATGATCGATAGCGAGATTGGAAAGATACTGAGCGGGGATCCGGTACTGGCCGATTACCTCAAGCGCCACGCCGGAGGCTTTGAGAGGGATGCGGAAGGTATCCTCTGGCTCGAGAATCTCCTGCTTGCCGCAGGGCTCTGAAGGTGAGCTCACGCCGGGTGCTCACGATGGCGGCAGGGCGTGCGTTGTTGGGCGTTGCGGCCCTCGTAAAGCCGCTCGTGCCCGTCCGCTTGCGCCGGGACTTGGATGACCGGTTCTTCGGGGCCGTGTTTCAGGTGACTCGGGTCACCAACGACAATTACGACTCGGGGACTCGAGAGCAGCCTGCAGGGAGCGTCGATTAGGGATAGCAGTGCCGCAGCACGGAGAAGGGTCGCATGTTTGGTGAGCGAATGGCGAGGGCGGTTGGTGCCGTAGGCAGTTGTGCGGTGGTTGGCCTCGACCCCCACCTTGACCGCCTCCCGGCGCCGCTTCGCGCCCGCTTTGAGGGCCGGAGTGGGCTCGACTTCAGGGTGGAAGCGGCGCAGGCGGTGTTGGAATTCAATCAACTCGTGCTCGATGCGATCGACGGTACCGTCTGCGCTATCAAGCCACAGTTTGCATTCTTTGAGGCGCTAGGAAGTGCCGGGTTTGCAGCGCTGGAGGAGACGTGTGGACTGGCTCGTGAGCGAGGGTTTCTCGTCATCGCCGACGCCAAGCGGGGCGACATCGCCTCGACAGCAGCCGCCTACGCCCGTTCAATTCTCTCCACGGATGGTCCCATTGTGGCAGACGCAGTCACCGTCAATCCTTGGATGGGTGCAGATACGCTCGATCCCTTCCTTGAGGTCTGTGCGGCGACAGGTGGCGGAATCTTTGTGCTTGTTCGCACGACGAATCCTGGGAGCGCGCTTCTGCAGCACCACGGCGCGCCACCTGCAGCACACCTTGTGGCCGATGTCCTTGCAGAGAGGGGCCGTGCGCTCACGGGACCTAGCGGCTTCTCAAGTGTGGGCGCGGTCGTGGGAGCCATGACCGGCGATGAAGCCAAGGTTTTGCGTGAACGCATGCCAGGGGCATGGTTCTTGGTGCCCGGTGTGGGAGCCCAGGGCGGTTCCGAGGAGTCGGCGATGGCGGGGCGCCGGGCGCATGACGGGTATGGCTGCCTGGTGAACTCGAGTCGTGGGGTGCTCTATGCCCCCGCGACGGACCGGCCGGCCTACGATGAAGACCCGGGGGCCTGGATTGCCCAAGCTGCCAAGGCGCATGCTGCACGATTTAGGGTGGGCTCCTGACAGTCCGTCGTGAGAGCCTCGACCGAATTACAGCGCCCCTTCAAAGGAGCACACAGCCATGAACATCATCGTCACCGGCGGCTCTCGAGGCATCGGTCGGGCCATCTGCTTGGAGCTCGCGGCTCCAGGTCGCACGATCGTCATCAACTATCTCCGCAATGAGGATGCCGCTGAAGAGACCGCAGCCGAGGTGCGCGCGCGCGGCGCTGAGGCCATCGTGGTTCAGGCCAATGTGCGCTCCGAGGCGGATTTGAAGATCTTGGCCCAGACTGTGGACTCGGTGGATGTCTTGGTTCACAACGCCGCGGTGGGAGCCCTGCGCCAGTTTGACAAGATGCGAACCAGCCACTGGGACCTCACGATTGAGAGTTCGCTCCGACCGTTCTGGCTCCTCACCAAGCTCGTGACGCTCGCTGAGGGGGGCACGGTGATCGGTCTCTCCTCGCTCGGGTCGCGCCGCTTCACACCGGGCTATGCGGCCATGGGCGCGGCCAAGGGAGGCCTCGAGGCACTGACACGCCAGCTCGCGGTGGAGTTGGCGCCGAAGAAGGTACGGGTCAACACCGTCTGCGGTGGTCTCATCGAGACCGATACCCTCGAGTACTTCCCGGACAAGGAGAAGCTCATCGAGTTTGCCGTGGAGTACACACCGATGAAGCGTCTCGGGCAGCCTGAGGACCTTGCCCGAGTGGTGCGATTCTTGGCGAGCGAAGACGCCTCTTGGATAACGGGCCAGGTCATTGTGGCGGACGGAGGCTTCTCGATTCAGTGACGCTACCGCACCCCTCGGCAGCCCGGGTTAGGGGCAACGCTGGAGGTAGGATGTCGGGTGTAAGGGTGGACTTGGCGGGCAAGACCGCCCTGGTGTGTGGTGCATCGGCAGGCATCGGTCGAGCAACGGCGGTGTGTATGGCGGCCTCGGGGGCATCGATCATTGCCCTGGCCCGGCGGGCTGATCGCCTTGAGACCTTGCTCCCGGAGTTGGCTGCCGCCGGAGCACCTGAGGTCCGTGCGTTGGTGGCGGACCTTGATGACACGGAGAGCCTGCGCCGAGCCGTCGCTGGGATCGACGCGCAGATCCTTATCAACAACACGGGCGGTCCTCCCGCAGGCCAGCTCTCCGAGGCGACGCCTGAAGCCTTGCTCTCTGCCTTCCAGCGTCACGTGGTCGGCGGACAGGTCTTGCTCCAGGCCCTGCTCCCAGCGATGCGAGCGGCGGGGTACGGTCGCATTGTCAACGTTCTCTCGACATCGGTTCGAGAGCCCATTCCCAACCTGGGCGTAAGCAACACCATACGGGGTGCCATGGCCAGCTGGGCGAAGAGTCTCTCCAAGGAGCTGCCCCCGGGCATCACCATCAACAACGTCCTGCCGGGCTTCACCGCCACGGAGCGGCTCGATAGTCTTCAGGCGGCGGTCGCCGGAAGGACGGGGCAGACCGAGGATCAGGTCATGGCCGGATGGATCGGGCGGGTCCCTGAAGGACGGCTTGGGCGCCCTGAGGAACTTGCTCAGGCCATTACCTTTCTGTCCTCACCGCTCGGGGCCTACATCCGCGGCCAGAGTCTAGCGGTTGATGGCGGCCGCCTAAACACGATCTAGGACGACGCTATGCAGTTCGACATTTTCTTCTCCATTTCGCAGACCCCCGTCGACGGAGTGACCCCGTCCGAAGCCACCATGTTTGCGAACTTCTTCGAGCAGGTCGAGGCGGCGGATGCACTGGGCTTCGGTACCGCCTGGATTGCGGAGTCCCACCTCTCCACAGAGGTCCAGAAGCAGCATTCAGAGGCTGTTGTACCGCATTGGCAGGGCGAGATCGGGCTGAACACCGACATCTTTCAGATGGCCCACAAGGTGTTTGCTCGGACTCGAACCATCAACGTGGGCTCTGCGGTGATGAATCTGGTGTGCAACGGCGGCCCGGTCGCCAGGGCGGAGCAAATCGCGGCCTTCTGCTCGCTTCATGGAATGGACCCGGCCGAGCAGCGGCGCCTCTGCATAGGCTTCTCTGCAGGGCGGTTCGAGTTCATGAACCGAGCCTATGGAATCCGTCCAAGGGATCCGGTTGAGGCGGCGGCATGGCCCGCGCTCCGCGGTCAGGTCTTCGGCGAAGCCTGTGAGATTTTCCTTCGACTTCTTCGGGGCGACATTCTCTCGAGCGACGACATCCGCGAGACCACGCTGACCCGCGATCACTTTCGCTCAGACGCCGACTGGGAGCGCGTTTGCTCGGCCGCCGGTGAGCCGTCCGCTGAACGGATCCGCTTTGAGCGCCGATGGGCCTTTGATCTCCTCAAGATCGTACCATCGGACTGGCGCCGCGAGCTCCTCGAGCTCGTCATTGGAAGTCACGATCCGCGACTTCAGATTGATGTGAATCAGTACATGCCCGTCAAGGTCTTCAACCTCTCCATCACGCAGCCCGAGGTCATCGACGCGACGCATCAGCGGATGCGAGAGTGCTACCACCCGGACGGCGGTGCTTGGTCGCGTCCGGACATGCCTCGGACGGTCATGGTCTTCATCAATGAGCAGCCCGGCCTCACACCGAGCCAGCGCAGTGCGGCGGCCCATGAGGAGGCCAAGGCAGCGCTCGGCGCCTACTGGACCGCGCTCGAGGGAACCCTCGACCCCGCGAAAGTGGAGCGCGCAGCGAACAACGCCATCATCGGGAACGCGACCGAGATCGCCGAGCAAATCCGTGCTCGCTTCCACCCTGAGGATCGCTTGATGCTCTGGTTTGACTTCTTCAACCACGACTCGGCTCGGGTGGTCGCCAACATGGAGGCCTTCAAGCATCAGGTGATCCCACAGGTGAACGGATGAGCGATCAGCCCTCTTCCGTATCGACCGGTCGACCCGGGGCCGAGATCTACCCCGACTCTCCACTCGGTGAGGCGGTATCGGGAATTCCGACCGGGCGCGACGTCGAGTGGGAGCCGTTGGTCGACTATCGACGCAACGGGGTCAGCGAGACGACCATTCATGGAGCCGTGGCCTGGGCCTCGGGCAGCCAGCTCATCCACAGCTTCGGTGGCAACGTCCTGTGCTACGGGCGCAGCATGATGAAGCCCATCACGCTGAAGGTCTTTGCGGACGATCTCTCTCCCGTGCTGAACTGGGAGCAAAGGGCGATCTCGGTCGCGAGCCACAACGGTGACACGGAGCATGTCGCGGCCGCACAGTCCATTCTTCTGGAAGAGGAGTGGGGGCTCATGCAGACCCCTTTGGATGTGCCGCTGGTGCAGTTTGGTCGCCAGGTTCGCCGCAAGCGTCGTTGGTATCACACGTGCTCCGGCGAGCATGCGGCGATCTTGCGCGGCTGCCGACTTCGCGGCTGGGAGCGAGTGGGGTACACCCTGCCGCATCACCCCTTCTTTCATGCCTTCATCGATGTCGTGCGTCGAACGCTTGGCCCAGACTGGTCGCCCAAGCGTGTGGCCAGAGACGGCTGCGGACTCCCGACGGTATCGAACACCGTTTCTGAGCTGGCTCTCCTCTACGCTCGCCTCGTGGTCGAGAAGAACGATGACTGGATATGGGAGTCGATGACGCGTCACCCCGACCTCGTCGGTGGCTTCAATCGGCTCGACTCCACCATCATCAAGGCCGGTGCCGGCCGGGTCATCGCCAAGGAAGGTGCAGACGGTCTCCTCGGCATCGCGGTTGAGCATCCGGACTATCCTGAGGGTCTTGGCATCGTCGTGAAGATTGCACACGGCTGGAACTCTGGCGCGACCTGGTTTGTTGCGCGCGCCATTCTCGGTGTGTTGGGCATAGAGCTCAGGAATCCCTACCCGCTGCATAGGCAGAAGGCCTTCATCGTGCCCGGAGTGGTTCCCAGCCACCTCACCGACAGGCTGGCATCCATTCCCACTTGGGACGAGTGGGACCCCGACGATGACCGCTGGTACTACGACTGGAGGACCTACACCGACGGAGGTGACCGATGACTCTGGCGCTCTCGAACATCATTGCGGGTGACCTGTGTCCGGCCGTGAGTGGCCGAACCCTGGACAACAGGTCCAGTGTGACAGGAGAGGTTCTCTGCACCATTCCTCGCTCGGATGCGGAGGATGTGGCTCGGGCGGCCGAGGCCGCGACGGCGGCCCGGACGGG